>REBL01000107.1 GCA_007692755.1 Nodularia sp. (in: cyanobacteria)
AAGGGTTAATCAATAGCACTCAATAAGCTAACAATTACTCACTTTTCCTCACTTTCCTTGACAAGCCGCGAATAAGCTCACGCATGACATCAGTTTTAGTTCTTGCCACCTGCTCACAGTACGCCTCCAGCCAATCTAGTTCTTGTTGTGGAATCCTGATTGTTATATGAAAGGTGTCAACACTGAAAAAGTGGACACCCCTTAATAAAATATGACAGTAGCTTAATTAAGAGAGATAGCCAAAAGGTTTTTCAGCCTCATCGTAGCTAGATACTTGCTTTTGACTGAACCAAATCTAACCCTTCCTTGAGTGCATTCAAGCGCTCGTCCATCCAGTAGTGTCCCGGAATTAAACCAGCAATACCCAACTTTTCTAAACGATTTCTGACCTTTCCGGTTGCACCGACAATGATCACATCCCGTCCGGCATCAATAACCTCTTGAATGGCACTTTCAATCGCCAAAGAAGAAGTTACGCCCAGGACAGGAACTTCATTTAAATCGATAATTAAAACATCATAGTTAGCGATCGCCCGATGTTCTCTCTCAATAGCTTTAGCAACACCGAAAATCATCGGTCCACTGAGATGGAACAGCAACACTCGTCCATTAGCTGCATCTAAAAGTTCCTTTTCTTCCTTAGTCAGGACAATTTGATCATCAGCATCAGTAATCGCTTTCACCGAATTGGTTTGCAGTTGGTCAAGACGCTCAATAGTTAAGATATTCGCAATAAATACCCCGACGGCTACGGCGATCATTAAATCGACAAATACCGTTAGCAGCACTACACTATAGACAATGCCGGCAGCCTTCCAAGATATTTTGTGAACCCGTTTGAGAAAGCCCCAATCAATAATATTAATCCCGACTTTTAAGACAATTCCAGCTAACACAGCCAGAGGAATCCCAGAAGTTAAAGGAGCCGCCCACAAAACCACAATTAACAGAAATAAAGCCCGACTAATACCAGATAATGCAGTGCGTCCACCAGCTTGGATGTTAACTACAGTCGCCGTTGTCGCTCCAGAACCTGCAATCCCACCACATAAGCCAGTAATCACATTAGCAAGACCTTGCCCGATTAATTCTTTGTTAGATTTGTGTTCGGTACGGGTGAGACTGTCAGAAACCAGACAAGTTAACAAACAATCAATGGAACCCACCATAGCCAACACCGCAGAGTTAACAAACATTAACTGCAAGTTTTGCGGGGTAAAAGTGGGCATCTGGAAGTTAGGCAAACCCGGAGTAATTTCGCCGATAGTGGCAATAGTCCGAATGTCAACATCACGAAAGAAAATCAAAGAAATTGCCGTACCGATAACTAAAGCCACCAGTTGCGGTGGAACAACTTTTTTGAATCGAGCCGGGTAAAAGAACAGAATGACTAAAGTTATTACCCCTAAAATAGTTTCCGTAGGACTAATATTAGCGATCAAAGTGGGGAGATTCTGGAGGACACCAAGAACACCACCTTTAGGAGTTTCTTGCCCCAAGAAGGGTGCGATTTGCAGAAAAATCAGAATTACGCCAATTCCGGTCATAAATCCAGAAATGACGTTATAGGGCAGCATGGTAATATACCGCCCCAATCGCAATATCCCAAAGATGATCTGAATGACTCCGGCCATAATCACCACAGTAAAGGCCATCGCCAGACCCTGCTTTTCATCCTGAGCTTGGAGTCCAGCAATCACGGCGGTGACAATTACGGTCATGGGGCCTGTGGGTTCAGAAATCAGGCTGGGTGTACCACCAAATAAAGCGGCAAAAAGTCCGACTAATATTGCTCCCCATAACCCAGCAGCAGCACCCGCCCCAGAAGCAATACCAAAAGCTAATGCCATTGGTAAGGCTACCACCGCCGCCGTTAAGCCGCCAAGAATATCTCCTTGGACGTTACGGAAATGGATTTCATTGGTTATTTGCACGAAAGATTTTCCTCGATTAAAAAATTTAACTTTCTAAAATTACATCTCCCTAAATCCCCCTTTGTTAAAGGGATTTTGATTCTGTTACTCCCTTTTCAAGGTGGACTACAGAGGATAAATAAGTGCCTAAAATGATCAATAACCACTTTTAAAAAATCCCCTTAACGAAATAACAATACAGGAATATTGCTACTTCTGAGCAGTTGGGCGGTCGTACTGCCAATTACTAAATTGCGAATGCGGCTATGTCCGTAAGCTCCCATGAGCAAAAGGCTGATATCTTGTTGGGTAACATAATTGCCTATGACTTTTTCCGATTCACCTTCTATGATGCTACAAATTGGATCAAATCCTGCTCCTGCCAAAAGTTGTTTAGCTTCATTGAGTCTGTCCATTGCTACTTGGACTTTGTTACTTTTAGCCACGGTCAGCAGATGGATCTCTAAATTTTTAAAGCTAGGAGAACTTGCTAAAAATTGCAGAATTTTTTTCCCAGTGACACTACCGTCATAGGCAACTAAAATGCGCTCAATTAATTTAAATTCACGGGGAATAACTAAGCACGGCTTACTACTACTCCGCACAATTCGATCTACATTCGCCCCTAAATGTCCAGAGGCAAATTCTGCGGCTTCTCCCCGTTTACCTAAAACAATCAAATCTGAATTACTTTCAAATTCCTGAAAGCAATCAACCAGAAATCCGGTTTTGTTAGTTACATTAAAATCTTCGATACCCTCAGCTTTGAGAGTTTCGGAGGCATTTTGTAAAATTAATCTTGCCCGTTGATTGTTCAGCTTGGCTTTTTTATGTTCTAACTCCACCAATTCATTCAGCAAGTTTTCAGAAGCACCAAAGCCAATGCTACCGCTGAAGTTGCCAGTAGAAGCTACTTGTTGACTACGAATATCGGTGACAAACAAAACATTGATGTAGGCATGGAATTGATTTGCAAACCAAGCTCCATATTTATAGACATTTTCCGCAAAAGATGAACCATCGGTACAAAGTAAAATATTTTTCATTCTGGCTTGAGTCCCTGAATTTAGAAAGATTAAAAGGTTAAAATACTACGGCTTTTTCAAAGCATCAGCGTTTTGAGAAATTGCTAGTTTATTCAGCAAAGTAGCACTAGCTTCATTTAGTCCGATGAGTTCTACATCTACCCCATTCCGGCGAAATTTCATGACTGCTTTATCAAGCACTTCCACTGCACCTTGATCCCAGAGGTGAGCATGAGTTAAATCAATGGTGACGCGCTCGACGAGTTCGCTAAAATCAAAGGAGGCGAGAAACTCATCTCTGGATAAAAAGAAAATTTGTCCAGCTACTTTGTAAGTCCGATGTCCGCCGTCTTCACTCAGCACTTTATCCACAAATACTAACTGGGCAATATTGCGGGAGAAGAATACTGTACTCATGACGATACCTGTGATTACACCGAGGGCAAAATTTCGGGTAAAAATCGTCACAAACATCGTTGTTAACATGACGGCGGTTTCCGTGCGGGGAATACGGGGAAGATTTTTTAAGGAAGACCAGCGAAATGTACCAATTGATACCATAATCATGACGGCGACTAATGCGGCCATGGGCATTTGCTTCACCCAATCCTGTAAAAACAAAATGGCAAATAACAGGAAAATTCCGGATGCAAGGGTTGAGAGTCTTCCTCGTCCGCCAGACTGGACATTAATCACCGATTGTCCAATCATCCCACACCCGGCCATACCTCCAAAAAAGGCGGTAACAATATTAGCAATACCTTGTCCTTTGGCTTCTTGATTTTTATCGCTGGGGCTATCGGTGAGTTCATCCACCAAAGCTGCGGTTAGTAATGATGCCAACAAACCAACGAGTGCTAAGGTTAGGGAATAGGGCAGGATAATTTGTAATGTTTGCAGATCCAACGGCACTTGGGGCAGAGCAAAGAAGGGTAAGCTTGAAGGTAGTTCGCCCATATCCCCGACTGTGGGAACTTCAAGTTTGAGGGCGATCGCTGCTATAGTCATCACAGCTAAAGCGACTAAGGGAGAAGGGACTACTTTGGTGAAGCGAGGTAGTATATAAATAATCACCAAAGAAAGAATGGTCAGTATATATACAGTGGGCGGGACGTTGGTTAGTTGGGGTAATTGAGCGAGGAAAATTAACACCGCCAAGGCGTTGATGTAGCCAATCATTACCGCCCTGGGGACAAATCTCATTTGTCGCCCTAGTTTTAGCACCCCAAACAGAAGTTGAAAGACTCCGGTTAACAAAGTGGCGGCGAATAAATACTGCAAGCCATGATCTTTGACTAAATCAATCATTAGCAGCGCCATTGCACCTGTAGCGGCGGAAATTGACCCTGGTCGGCCTCCCAAAAAGGCTGTGATCACTGCAATAATAAATGAAGCGTATAGTCCAACTTTGGGATCTACTCCGGCGATGATTGAAAAGGCGATCGCTTCGGGAATCAAGGCCAGTCCTACGACAGCCCCGGCCATAATGTCTTGCTTCGTGTTAGAGAACCACTCTCTCTTCAAAATTGTTGCGTTCAAATTTCCTCCTAGCGCCGTTATTCATCTAAAATTACCAGTATTTTGGCGCACTTGAAATAGTCCACCTGTCAACAAGATTTGGGTAATCGAGCATACTGATTCGCAGAGTCAGACAGTATGCGGATCGCTTGATAGTTGAATAGTTCACGCAGAGAGACGATGAAAAACCAAAAAAAAACCCAATCCACAGGTTACACTCCTGGGATGCGATGATATCGCTCAAGCTGAATGAGAATTTGCCCATTTTCCGGCAATAATAGCTTTAATGCTGCTGTTTATTGCAATTATCAGGCTGTTCTTTAAGGTGGACAATCCCAATTACTTAAGGCTACCGAAGAGATTGTTACCTGCGACATTACCCAAACCTGATTACTATTGAACAATTACAAGGGCGTTGATTACTTTATCGCTAGCATACCACGGCAATGTAAAGATTTGCAATGAAAAAACAAACAGCCCGACAAGTTACCCTGAATGGCAAACCACCCATTGTGATTGCACACCGGGGAGCTAGTGGTGAATTACCAGAGCATACTTTAGCAGCTTACAAATTAGCCATTGAACGCGGTGCAGACTTCATTGAACCTGACCTAGTTTCTACTGAGGATGGGGTATTGATTGCACGACACGAACCCAATATGATTAATACTACAGATGTCGCAAATCGTCCAGAGTTTAGCGATCGCTTCACCACCAAAATCATTGATGGAGTTGCAGTAGCAGGTTTTTTTGCCTCTGACTTCACCCTTACTGAAATCAAAATCCTGCGGGCGATTATGCAGCAAGACTTCCGCCCCCAAGAGTTTAACGGTCTTTATGAAATTCCGACTTTAGAGGAAATGATTGAGTTAGTTCAGCAAATAGAGGCTGAGACAGGCCAGAAAATTGGCATTTATCCCGAAACCAAACACCCAACTTTCCACGATGCTTTGGGTTTGTCCTTGGAAACACCTCTACTAGAAACCCTAGAAAAAAACAATTTCACTGACCCCAGCCGGATTTATATTCAATCCTTTGAAGTCAGCAACCTCAAAAAACTTAGTCAAGAAACTGACATACCTTTAATTCAGTTACTCAATGCTACTGGTATCAATCTTGATGGTTCACTGATGGAAACTCAACCCTACGATTTTGTAGTGAGTGGTGACCCGCGCACCTATGCTGACCTGCGAACACCAGCAGGTTTACAAGAAATTGCTACCTACGCCTCTGGGATTGGCCCCTGGAAACGAATGATTATCTCAGTTCAGGGTATGGATCTCAATGGCGACGGTGAAGCCGATGATCTCAATGGTGATGGTGTGGTTAATGATGCCGATAAAACCCTGACCGCACCCACAACATTGGTACAAGATGCCCATGCTGCCGGCTTAGTTGTACATCCTTATACCTTCCGCAATGAAGACCGATTCTTGTCCGCTGACTACAACGGTAATCCCGCCCTGGAATACATACAATTCATTAATTTAGGTATTGATGGCTATTTTACAGATTTTCCTGGTACAGGTAGCCAAATCCGCGACCAATTGGGTAACAAGAGTGTGGGGTATGGGGTGGTGTAGGGTATCCCCATCAATCTTGGGCTGCACTCAACGCCGCCTCGGTTGATTGGAGATTAGCACGCATCGAACGCAGCTCTACCCGTGCTGGGAACAATTCATTTTGCGCTCTTTTTAAATTCGCCTCGGCTTCTTCTACTTCCGATTTGAGATTTCCGATTTGAGATTAATATCATGTCCGTTTAATTAGTTACGATTACTACAATCATGTCACCCCACCCCCAACCCCTCCCCGCAAGCGAGGAGGGGAGATAAAGCAAAGGTTTGGCAGGTTTTCGCGTTTCGTAAGTATTCAACCGGACTTGATATAATTTGTTGTTCTCGATAATTCTTTCAAATTTAAATCTATTTTTTTTCGACACCGTTGTAGAGATGTTTTATAGAATGTCCCTACATTCTTTTTCGTAGATGTCTAATCTAGACGGCTTTACTACTATCGAAAATAGCTTCTATATTTCCTAAATATTCGCTGTCTTTATCTATACTTATTTACTTGTACTCAACTCAAAAATTATGATAAATATGCTTTGTGGATAAAGTTAACAATAACCTGTTATCAAGATTTTTCACCTATTATTTTGCAGATTTTGGTTAATAAAGTGGTATGACAGCAGTTATAGAATCAGTCAATACATGGCAAGAAGCTACTACTAAGCTCAATAAGTTTTCAACAGCAGAAGTTTTGCACCTGCTGGGAAAATACCAAATGCTGCCAGCACTAATCAAAGAGGTGGTGATTGACCAAGCGATCGCACCAATTTCATGTACACGAGAAGAAGAGAAAATTGCCTATGAAAATTTAGCCCAACAATATCAAATCACCTCTGATGATGCACGTCAGCGTTGGTTGGAAAAAAATAACCTGAGTGCCGAACAATTAGATGCGATCGCTATCCGCCAATTTAAAATAGAAAAATTCAAGCACCTGACTTGGGGCGGCGATTTAGAAACTTATTTTTCACAGCGCAAATACCAATTAGATCGAGTAGTTTATTCTCTGATTAGAACTACTAACATTGGTATTGCTCAAGAAATCTATTTTCGCCTACAAGCAGGAGAACAAAGTTTTGCCGAATTGGCACGGGAATATTCTCAAGGGCCAGAAGCACAAACAAATGGTTTAATCGGCCCGGTGGAATTGCAAACTATCCATCCAGGTTTAGCCAAAATATTGGCTACTAGCCAGCCACAACAACTGTTACCACCAAGTCAATTAGAAAATTGGATAGTGATCGTCCGCCTAGAGAAGTTGTTGCTCATACAGTTAGATAATTCACTGCGTCAACGCTTGCTTAATGAACGTTTTCATAGTTGGTTACAAGCACAGATGAAATCACAAAATTACCAAATTCAGCAACGAAAAAATGCCACCATAAAACATTAGATTATCTTGCAGTCAGTAATTATGAATACACTTCTAAATATAGATATTAAGAAATGACTTATATTACAAGTTCTTATCAAGAATTAATTTCCCACCTAGAAGGGTTTGAGTATCTACCCGCTGAAGAGATAACTCATCTCTCCCAACAACTACAAGCTTGGCGTTATCGTATAGGTCAAAAAATAATTGGCAAAGAACAACTTTCCGCACAAATTACAATTATTTACGAAGGAAAAGTTCGTTTGTTGGGATATCATCCCCAAACGCAAACACCTACGACATTAAAATTGTTGCAACGAGGCGAAATTATCGGTGAGATTAGTATAATACGTGAAGTTGCCTGTGAAACCGCGATCGCTTCTACCGAAGTTATTTGTCTCAACCTGAGTAAAACCGAATATTTACGCCTGCTGGCTTCCTACCCAGACTTTGCCAACAAACGCTTAAACCGCAGTCATTTAATCGAGGTGTATGATGTTCTGGGTTCACAAGTGGAAAAGCAAGCCAACGCACTACTTAATTTCACCGAACTCGCTGAACAAGCATTATCCACAGCCAAAATACATTACCTTAATTCCGGTAAAACCTCAGTTAAACAACTAGATAGGGAAAATATCTGGTTTGTCAGTGGCGGTGGTTCAGTCACAAATTTCTCTCCTAGTTCCCGCTTAGAATTAACTGACACACTGGAAGTTAAGGAAACAAGTCGCGCACGTTTGATTGGTTTATCTTCCGCAGACTTATCATTTTTAGATCATCATCAGGTGGAGATTCCTCTAAATCTGACCCAACCCACTATCACCGATGACCTAGAAATTCCCTACGCAACTGACGAAGAAATTCCCCACTCCGAACCATCTTCACAGCCAGGTAGACCAAAACGGCAAAATTACCCATTTGTGCGCGGTAAGGGAGAATTAAATAGCATCTTCGCCTGTTTTCAAATGCTCTCGAAACACCTGCAAGTCCCCTTTCGCCGGGAAGTGATTCGTCGCATTTTAACTGAACAAATCAAACGCCAAGGTAGTATATCCTTTCCAGCTTGTGCTTACATAGCAGAATTAATCGGACTCAAATCCCAATTAATAGATTTACCTGTTGCCGCAATTACGCGCATTCCGACACCAGCACTAATTTATTATGATGATAGTTATGCTGTTTTATATGAAACAGGAGCTAATACTATTGTTGCAGGTGTGCCATCCCAAGGAATTGTCCGTTGCAAACCTGCTGAATTTGTCGCCAAATTAAATATTGATGAAAAGAATTTGCCTCCCCAGGTGAAAGTTTTATTGCTAGCTGCTACTAAAGAAACACCTCAAGAACGCTTTGGTATCCGATGGTTTATTCCTTATTTATCAAAGCATCGGCGAGTTCTCCTAGAAGTTTTTGTTGCTTCCTTCTTTGTGCAATTAGCCCAGCTAGCTAATCCCCTAGTTGTTCAGTTAATTATCGACAAAGTTATCGTTCAAAATAGCATTAGCACCCTAAATATTTTAGGAATTTTGCTCTTAGTGGTGGGCATATTTGAAGCATTACTGACCACATTAAGAACTTACTTATTTGTGGATACAACTAACCGGATTGATATGGGTTTGGGGTCACAAATTATCGACCACTTATTACGTCTACCACTGCGCTATTTTGAACGCCGACCTGTAGGTGAACTAGCGACTCGCATCAACGAATTAGAAAATATTCGGCAATTTCTCACTGGTACAGCCTTAACAGTAGTCTTAGATGCCATATTTTCGATAATTTATATTGTCGTGATGCTGTTTTATAGTTGGCAGTTAACCTTAGTCGGTTTAGGCACAATACCTATATTTATTATTCTCACCTTAATTGCATCTCCCACAATTAGCAAACAATTACGCACCAAAGCTGAACGTAACGCCCATACTCAATCTTATTTAGTTGAAGTAATGTCGGGGATTCAAACAGTAAAAGCGCAAAATATTGAATTGCAATCGCGTTTTTCTTGGCAAGAGCGTTATGCAAGGTATGTAGCTGCTGGTTTTAAAACCGTGATTACTTCCACGCTGGCTAATGCTACTAGTAGTTTTCTGAATAAACTCAGTGCATTGTTAGTCTTATGGTTAGGTGCTTATTTAGTCCTGCAAGGAGAATTAACTCTCGGTGAATTAATCGCTTTTAGGATTATCTCCGGTTACGTCACTAGCCCTATATTGCGTTTAGCTCAACTCTGGCAAAGTTTCCAAGAAACTGCTTTATCTCTGGAGCGTTTAAGCGATATTGTCGATACACCACAAGAAGGGGAATTAGACCGGGGAAATATTCCTTTACCCGCAATTTCTGGAAGCGTAAACTTTGAAAATGTTTCCTTCCGGTTTGCAACCAGCGGTCCCTTACAACTTTCTAACGTTAATCTCGAAATTGCATCGGGTAAATTTATTGGTATTGTCGGACAAAGTGGTTCAGGGAAAAGTACATTAATGAAATTACTGCTGAGACTGTATGAAGTGGAATCGGGCAGAATTTTAATTGATAATTACGATATTTCCAAGGTTGAACTTTATTCACTGCGGCGACAGGTGGGTGTAGTCCCCCAAGAAACACTACTGTTTGATGGTACTGTTCAAGAAAATATAGCTTTAACGAATCCTGATTCTACAACGGACGAAATTATTGCAGCTGCTCGTATTGCTGTGGCTCATGATTTTATTATGTCTTTACCCAACGGTTACAATACACGGGTAGGAGAGCGGGGTGCAGGACTTTCCGGTGGACAAAGACAAAGAATAGCTATAGCTCGTTCTATTTTACAACGACCCAAATTGTTAGTTTTAGACGAAGCCACCAGCGCTCTAGATTATCCCACTGAACGACAAGTTTGTCTCAATTTAGCTAAAGCCTTTCAAGGTAACACAGTCTTCTTTATTACCCACCGCCTCACCACTGTCAGCCATGCAGATATGATTGTCGTTATGGATAATGGCAGAGTTATAGAACAAGGAAGTCATCAAGAATTAATGGCTGCTAAAGGTCATTATTTTTATCTATATCAGCAACAAGAAGTCAATGTGTAACTCTATTCATGATTTTGTATCCAACAAATAAAATCATCATGACCAATAGTTTTTTAATGGTGCAATGCCCCAGATTCATTTGTAGAATCAATCTAAAATTCCCCATCTAAAATTATCCAACCCCTTGATTTATCTATGGGGTAAATCCAAAATCTAAAATCCAAAATCTAAAATTGTATGATTCAACTTAATGGAAATGGTAAGCTAAAAAAAGGTGTCAAGGCAGATTCGCGGGTACTGACATCTTCAGCAAAGGTTTCTCATCAGCCTTTCGCAAATGCCAATTATACTAATTTTGACAAATCAGTTGTGTTACGCCAATCTCCTATTTGGTCACGCACAATTATGATGACCTTAATCGGGCTAGCTTGTTTTGGAATTACTTGGGCATATTTCGCCAAAATCGAGCAAGTAGTACCTGCTACAGGTCAACTCAAGCCTGAAGGGACAGTCAAAGAAGTTCAAGCCCCTGTCAGTGGAGTCGTAAAATCTGTTCATGTTAAAGATGGAGAAAAAGTCCAGCCAGGAGATTTGTTGCTAACTTTTGAAACCGTTGCTAGTGTTGCCGAATTAGATTCCTTGAAAAATATTCGCACGGCGTTAATGTCAGAAAATCAAATTTATCGTCAGTTAATGGCAAATAGTTATACAACAGTATCGGAAGTGGAATTTTCCAGTGCTAAATTACCAGTAGATGCCGAGTTTCTTTTGAAAGGTCGGACAGCTTTAGTTAAAGAAAATGAATTATTACGTGCTGAATTAATTAACTTGAATAGATTTGCAGGTTTAGGAGTTGATGAACAACAACGCCTAGAATTTGCTCGAAGAGAATTTGATTCTCGCTCGGCTGTAAGACAGTTAGAAGTAGAGAAAACTAAGAAACAACTTGCTCAAATCCAAGCGAGAAAGAATAATACTAAATCTAGTTTAGCTATTCAGCAAAATATATTAGATAAAATTCAAATATTGGCAGAGGAAGGAGGTATTTCTCAGCTTCAATATCTTAATCAGCAACAACAGGTGCAAACCCTCACAGCCGAAATAGCTGAATTAGATGAAGAACAGCAACGTCTACAGTTGACAATTGAGCAAGGACAGCAGGAATTAAAAAATACTGTGGCTACTTCTGGCAAAAATATTTTAGAAAAAATAGCTGATAACAAAAAACGTATTGCGGAAATTGATAGCCAATTCATGAGAATTGTACTAAATAATGAACAAACATTGGCAGATTTAAATAGTAAAATTGCTCAAGCTCAGTTGAATTTGGAATATCAAGAACTTCACGCTCCTGTAGCCGGAACAATTTTTGACTTACAAGCCAAAAACCCTGGTTTTGTAGCTAATGCTAGTCAACAAGTCTTACAAATTGTCCCTGATGATAAATTTATTGCTGAGGTTTTTATTACCAATAAAGATATTGGTTTTGTGCGGTCAGGAATGCATACTGATGTAAGAATTGATTCTTTTCCTTTTAGCCAATTTGGGGATATTAAAGGACAAGTAATCAGCATAGGGTCAGATGCATTACCACCAGATGAAACATATAGATTTTATCGTTTTCCCGCAACTATTAGTTTGGATAAACAACATTTAGATGTTCAGGGAAGAAATATCCCCTTACAGTCAGGAATGTCAATTGTGGCTAATATTAAGATACGTGAAGAACGTACAGTGATGAGTCTATTTACGGAAATGTTTACTAAACAAGTTGATAGTTTAAAAGAGGTTCGTTAAACAAAAGTTTATAGTGAGGGCTTCAGCCTTCAAAGTCAGGCTAATATCATTTTTTTATGGTGGCGTAACCCTATACCCAAAGGCTAGAAGCCTACCCCACAATATTTATGCTTATGCATGATTTTAAGCGTGTCAGTCCAGCACCGAAAATCTAGGATGGTGCGTTGCGCTACGCGACAACACACTCTACAAAAAAAGATTTGGAGTAATTTAATCATTTGTGTGTACACCGTAGCCCTTTGGGAGAAGGACACAAAGAAAAAAAGAAGAAATGCTCACGACAAAATAACTTAAAATAGTTGAACTTTAAGGTACTTCAATGGGAATTAAACCGTTTTCTGGCAAGTAGTCGCGGAAATGTCCTTCGTCGGCTAGGAGTAAAACTAGACGCAGGGGATAATCTGGCGAAATTTGTAAATCTGCCCACGGTATGGCAATTTCTAAACAATTATTGAAAGCGACTTGGGCGCGGCTAACACGGGGATGCCATTGATAATGTTCTCCAGCTTCCTGAAACTGGATTGATTGGGTGAGTAAGTTAATTTCTAGATGGTGGTGATAGTGGTAATTCAGTGGGGCGATATCTGGCACATCTGCGATGGAAATGGGGCTATTGTGCATTGTTCTATCAGGATAAAACCACAATAAATTCAACTCTTCAGCTAAATCTTTTCCTGGGACAACACCACTTTTAAAGTCTACCCGGACATAGAAATTCCGGTGGTCTACTCCATACCAGAGTCGCTGAATGACGCTGCTATTGTGCATTGTTCCCCGCGCCCCGCCGATTTCTATGCGTCCGGCTTTGTCCCAATCCTGTTCATCGCCTTTACCATCAATGGCGGGATGAATAAACCCGAATGGCTTATGGTCGGATCGTGATTCATGAACCTCTAGTTCTTGTCTGAGATAAGATGGTGCAGGTTCATCTAAGGCTTGGTAAATTCCTAATAGGTGTTGCCGAAATAGTTGGTCGAAGATGGCATCCTGATTAGAAGAGTGTCCTTCCCCAAACCACCAGAACCAATCGGAACCCTCGGCGGCGTATAAAGCTTCCCATGCGGCTGGGTTGCTTTCTTCGGTGGCTTCGGGATGTTTTGCCAGTGTTTCCCTGGCGTGGGTGAGGTAGTCCCAGGCGCGATTTTTGGCGGGGTCACCTATCCAAGTGGTGAAGCTACCATCCACCCAAGAACCACTATGTAGCTGTTCGCCGGGAATGGTCGCAGTGGCGGGAAATTGTTCGAGAAATTCGGAGACGGTGACAAGTTTCAGGTGGGGTTCGTTACTCAAGGTTTGATATAACGCTTCTAAGAAGGGTTTGCCGTCTTGGGGATAATACTCCCAGCAATTCTCCCCATCCAAGGCAATGGTGACTAGCCAAGGTTGTTCGCTGTCGCTTTCTCTTTGCATTTTCGCGATCGCTTGCAGGTGTCCCACTAGGTCAGCGGCTGCCTCTTTGGGCGGCATGGAACTGTAGGTAAAGCCAATCAAATCAGATAATCTGTGGTCACGAAATACGATGTCTACATCACCGGCTGGAGTTTCTAAGCGATAGGGTCTGTATAATAATTCTGCTGACTCGACGTTCCCGGCTCCATCTCTGTGAAAGAAGTGTTTCAAAGACCACCCTAAAACCGCTTCATCTGAGCAAATCCACTTAAAGCCTTGTTTGACAATATAAGGCAGAATTTCGGGGCTGACTGATTGTTCGGAAGGCCATAAACCCCGTGGTTCTTGCCCAAAACGATCTATATATAATTCCCAAGCTTTACTCAAGTGGCGGGGAATGTCTTCTGCCCACTGAAACCGCTGGTGCGGTAGTGTCATAGAAGGCACTGCTACTTGCCCAGAGTTAGTATCAGCTAGTAAGGGCAAAATCGGGTGAGTGTAGGGCGTGGTGGTAACTTCTAACTGCCCTGTAGCTTGCATTTTCCGGTGTTGGGGAATAATGCGACCCAGAATTTCGCGCTGTTTGGAATATATGCGCTGGCGATCGCTTAAAGTAAAATTTCGACCTTGTTTTAACCAAGCGGCAATTTCCGGGTCATCCCAAAATAGAGGATCAATCCAGGCCAGATTGTGCCATGCCAGCAAATCGCTGTAATCTGGCAATTGCCAATTAGCCAAACACCAAGCTTGTCCTTTTTCCTGTCTTTGGTAATATAACTCGGCATAGCGGGGATGAGGGTCAATCAGAGTATGGTGATTGGCATCAAAAAAGTGTTGGATAATAAATTCTCGTTGTGCCTGAGTTATTTGGGCATCTGGTGTCAAACTAGCTGTGAGATACGGGTCAAACGCAGTCCCGGCAATATAATCTTCCAGTTGTAAAATCAGGGATGGGACTAAATTTACTGTCTGGTGTAACTTGGGGTACTTCTCCAGAATTAATATTAAATCTAAATAATCTTTGGTTCCATGCAATCTTACCCAAGGCAATTGGTAATGCTGACTAGTAGACAGCGAAACGCCGCTGTTAGGGGATTTGTACAGCGGCTGGTGTTGATGCCAGATAAAGGCGATATGTAATGGATGAGACATACAAAGTTAATAATAGAAAATGAGGAATTGGGCATAGGGCATGAGGAGTGGGGCATTGGTTATTCCCGTTGTCCCCATCACCCCAGCCACTAATACAACACGGCGTAAGTAAGCCTACCATTCCAAGTCAATGAAAAGCCTAGAAGATCAGACTTTTAACTTCCGCCCTGCGGCATCTAGATTACTTGCTCAATTTCGGCGATTTCCGGAATAATTTCCTTGAGGCGACGTTCAATACCCATTCTCAAGGTCATTGCGGAACTAGGGCAAGAACCACAAGCACCTTGTAACCGCAGTTTCACAATTGGCCCATCAAGTTCTACAAGTTCCACGTTACCGCCATCAGACATCAAGTAAGGGCGCATTTCATCTAAGACTGTTTCGACGTTTTCAATTGTCAGTTCCATTGAGTGAGACCTCTTTTAGTAGGAAAATTTTGATATTCAAAGTTTGTTAACTTAATTTTAGATATAATTGACCCTATATTGTGTGTTGACAAGAGTTAAAAAGCTAATAGTCATGCATTCCTCATAACTCGCAAGACAAGCTGCTGGTATAGTACCAAACTTAACAGATAAATAATTTTAATCGTTATCATTAGAAGAAACTAAGACTGGTTGCTGATACAAAGGCACTGTGAATGTGACTGTTGAACCAAGTCCTTCTCCAAGACTGTAAAAATTTACTTCGCCGCCCATCGCCTCTATCAGCTTCTGAGATATTGCCAGTCCCAAACCTGTACCGCCATACCGCCGAGTTCGGGAACCATCCACCTGAGAGAATAATTGAAATAATTTGTCTTGTTTGTCCAGAGAAACACCAATACCTGTGTCGGCTACTCTTACCCTCACCATTCCTGGGAATACCTGCTCTTGAAATTTAACTTTCTTTAAGACTAAATCAGCGCTGACGGTGATGCCACCTTCTTGGGTGAATTTGATGGCATTATTCACCAAGTTGAACATGACTTGGAGCAACCGTTGGAAATTACCTTGGACAATAATTTCATCAGAGGTGGGAAGTGTATCCATCCGAAAACTGAGGTTTCTTGACTCTGCTTGGGGGCGCAGAAAATTTTCTACGTCTTCAAATAGTTCATTTAGCTTGACTGGAGCGCAAATTAGCTCCATTTTGCCAGCTTCGATTTTGGCTATATCTAAGATATCGTTGATAATATTGAGCAGATGTATTGATAGATGATGCGCTTCAAAGAGGAACTGATGTTGTTCTTCAGGATCATCTGCCATTCCTTCCAAAATTATCTTCAAAAATCCGATCATGCCGTTGAGGGGAGTCCGAATTTCATGGGATACATTAGCGAGAAATTCGCTTTTGAGACGGGAGGCTTCTTCGGCTTTTTGACGGGCTGCTTCTAGTTCTTTGTATAAAGTAGCATGAGCGATCGCTGTACCCAACTGATCGGCAAACTCTTTTGCTAGTTCTAGTTCTGTATCTGTCAACGGGTCAAATTCATCTCTGAGACTAATTGCTATCAGTCCGTTGGCTTGGTCTTTATAGCACGTAGCTACGACTAAAATTTTGTGTTTGGGACACAAATTATACCCCGACACCTCCATGACGATGGGTTCTAGGGTTGCCAAGGCCTGAGCAAAGGCTGGCTCAGAAGTTACATCTATTTCTAAGCCAAGCATCGAAGCCCGCTCTGGGTGGTGATATTCTGCTATCACCCGGACTTTTGAACTAGAGGGCTGGTAAGGACAGATAATGCAGCGCTCTAGCCGTAGCGCTTTCCCCAAACTGTCAACTGTTTGTTGCCAAATAACATCTAAATCCAATGTTCGCCGAATATTTCTGGTAATTTTATTGACCAGTTTCTGGTATTGCTGCGTTCGCCCAGCGTGACGCAGTAAACTTAGTGCCAATTCTACCTGTGTGAGTTCTGGTGGTATCGCCTTAACTTCTTGTTTGTTAAGCTTAGTTTGCAATAACCGTCCCATTACCAAAACTGTAGTGGCGACGGTTCCTAATTGCGGCATCATTGGGGAAATTACCAACTCCAACTCAAACAATTCTTGGCAGTAGCTAAACCAGCATTGAAACTTCTCCGGCACCAAAGTATTTAAAATTCGATGCAACCGTTCCAAATAAGCACCATTGTCTACAGGGATAAAACCTTCATCCTCATTGCACTGATTAACTATTTGCTTGGGGTTTAGCCCTAACAGTTCGCTATGCTGCCAATAAAATGTCAGGTAGCGTCCTGCCCCATCTTGCGTGTACACCAACTCAGAACCTAGAGTTGGCAAGGAGCCATCAGTTTTATTCGTCGAGTAGTCCAGATTCTGGGGAAATAAGTTCGGCAATTGGGAGTTAGCAGTAATAGTCATTAATCGAGTTGGATAGACAAATGGCAACTTAAAGCTGTTTTGCTAAAGCTGCTCCAAAAAATTTGGCGTAAATTATTACAGCTTTGGCATCCTGATATTGGGTATTTTGGCGTTTATTGAATCCAGATTGACAAACTTTACATTTTTTTCATTTTGTATTTACAGCTTGTTTATTTATCTCAATCATTCCATTCTCCCCGAGGTGGAACAGGTATGCGTCGAGGGGTGCGTGTCAGTTCATCATCTCTGGGAACCTCACCGCGCAACCATTGGCGAATCGCCACTTCAATCACTTTACTGGGGTCGTTGGTTAAGTGTTGAATTTGCTCTACTAACTCCGAGTCCAGGCGGACAGCGATTTCTACCTTGTCGGTTCGATTTTGAGCCGCTGCGGTAGGTTTCTCTTTCATATTCATGGGTTTATATACTCAGAGATTTTTGCTTCTAAAGCTTTGTCGCGTGGTGATTATGTACCATTCGGGTGAGTTTACTAACTACTGTGAAAGTGCAAATTTACCGCACAGTTAGATAGTTCCCCAAAATCCCACCAAAGTAACAGAATTTGGTTTTAAATGGCAAATGTCATCCAACTCGCTAGACAATAGCTCTAGAGTTTGTTTCCGTAAATCAGTAGTTATAGGCAGTTACGGAGTGTAACAGTCCACGATCTCTACATTGTTTACTTACTATATATTTATTGTACGCTCCTAGTTGGTCAATCCCATCATGTAAAATAGACTTTATATATATTCTTCAAAGTCTATATGTCTAGAGTGTGAAGCTAAAGCAGAGGTACACAGAGAAAAAAAACTGATTAACTCTGCCAAAACAGCTTCTTTGCTAAGAAAGCATTAAAATATATGAAGTAAATTTCTTGTTTAACTTTGGTTGCTGCTTCAGCAAAGATAGTATATGACTGATGTTCCCGCAGATCGCATTCGCAATTTTTGTATTATTGCTCACATTGACCACGGGAAATCTACCCTCGCTGATCGCTTACTGCAAGCCACTGGCACTGTAGATGAGCGGAAGATGAAGCAACAGTTCCTCGATAACATGGATCTTGAACGGGAGCGCGGCATTACAATTAAGCTGCAAGCTGCCCGGATGAACTACAAGGCCAAGGATGGTCAGGAGTATGTACTAAATTTAATTGATACTCCCGGTCATGTGGATTTTTCTTATGAGGTGTCCCGTAGTCTTGTGGCTTGTGAAGGAGCGCTTTTAGTAGTAGATGCATCTCAAGGTGTAGAGGCACAAACTTTAGCTAATCTGTATTTGGCTTTAGAACATGACCTAGAAATTATTCCGGTTTTAAACAAAATCGATTTGCCTGGGGCAGAACCAGATCGGGTAATTAGCGAAATCGAAGAAATTATCGGTTTGGATTGTAGTGGTGCTATTTTGGCCTCTGCTAAAGAGGGAATTGGCATTAATGAAATTTTGTCAGCAGTGGTAGAACGCATACCACCTCCAAAAGACACCCTAGATGCACCCTTACGGGCATTGATTTTTGATAGTTATTACGACAGCTACCGGGGAGTGATTGTTTATTTCCGGGTGATGGATGGCAAAATCAAGAAAGGCGATCGCGTTTATTTGATGGCATCCGAGAAAGAATACGTCATTGATGAGTTAGGCGTGCTTTCTCCCACAGAAATGCAAGTTGAAGAACTCCACGCTGGAGAAGTAGGCTATTTTGCCGCAGCCATTAAAGCTGTAGCCGATGCGCGGGTGGGAGACACAATTACCTTAACTAAGGCTAAAGCTGTAGAACCCTTACCTGGTTACACAGAAGCGAAACCAATGGTGTTCTGTGGGATGTTCCCCATTGATGCTGACCAGTTTGAAGATTTACGGGAAGCTTTAGGAAAGCTGGAACTCAACGATGCGGCTCTCAAATACGAACCAGAAACTTCTAGCGCCATGGGCTTTGGCTTTCGTTGTGGGTTCTTGGGATTACTGCACATGGAAATTGTCCAGGAACGCTTAGAGCGAGAGTATAACCTAGATTTAATTATTACAGCCCCTTCAGTAGTTTATCGGGTAGTGACGATAGCGGGTGAAGAATTGTATATAGACAATCCCAGCCGCTTACCCTCTCCTAATGAACGAGAGAAAATTGAGGAACCCTATGTCCAAGTAGAAATGATTACGCCGGAAACCTACGTTGGCAGTTTGATGGAATTGTCGCAAAATCGGCGCGGCGTATTCAAAGATATGAAATATCTCGCCCAAGGACGCACCACCCTGACCTACGAGTTACCTTTGGCGGAAGTCGTCACCGACTTTTTTGACCAAATGAAATCGCGATCGCGCGGTTATGCCAGTATGGAATACCATATCATCGGCTACCGGGAAAACCCCTTGGTGAAGCTGGATATTATGATTAACGGCGATCCCGTTGATTCCTTAGCAATGATTGTTCACCGAGATAAAGCCTATAACATGGGTCGGTCAATGGCCGAAAAACTCAAGGAACTGATTCCGCGCCATCAATTTAAAGTCCCAATTCAGGCATCTATTGGCAGTAAAGTCATTGCCAGTGAACACATTCCGGCTTTGCGGAAAGACGTATTGGCTAAGTGCTATGGTGGCGACATCAGCCGCAAAAAGAAACTTTTGCAGAAACAAGCCAAAGGTAAAAAGCGAATGAAATCTTTAGGGACGGTAGATGTACCCCAGGAAGCTTTTATGGCAGTGCTGCGCTTAGACCAAAGCTAACTTGCAAAGAAACCTGTCCCTCTCCTTGGTAAGGAGAGGGAAGTATTTTTTCATGAGGTCTGATGAAAAAGATTTTTCAATTAACGTTGCTTTTATAACGTCCAATTAATTCTGTAGTGGCCAAAATATGGTTTTCCATTGCCGCTTCTACTTGTTCCTTCGTAGCACCAAAATCCAACCCTAAAGGCGCATCTAGGGCATAAAGTTTGAAAAAATAACGATGGATTCCACTCGGCGGACAAGGAGGAGTGTAGCCAAACTGGTCTGCATCATTTTTGCCCTGGATACCACTTCCTTCTAGCATCGGTATAAAGCTGATCGACAACTCTAGTTTTAATTTCTTCGTCTGTTTGAGTGTAAACCATAGCTAGATCACCTCTCCAATTTCGGTTTAGCTTTTTTGGTGTTGTAGTCTAATTAATTGTGTTACGGTGTTTGGCAATTATGTCGGTACTGATAGCCGGCTTGGGTAGCCATAGAAATTAGGAAGCAGATATAGCAACCGCCAAGGTAGTTAGGACATGGCAAAATTCTCAAACCGAGTCACAGCGAGTATTTGACTTTTGACTTTTGCTATATCAGCCTTACCTTGTCCCAGATAATCCGGCAAACAAGCTTTAATTTCTGGTGATGTCTGTATGTAAGTTCCGCATAATTTGGTTTTCTTGCTGTTATGGCTGTGACATCGCTGTATTTGTTTATATCAATTGAGCCGTTTTATTCACAAGCGCGTTTTGATGCTGTACAACTTGGTTGGTTAATTTCAACTAACCGTATTCGTGGAGGTATTTACCTTTAAACCCAGGGTGAAAAAAATATTTAATGTTATGAAATTAAAACCATGCTAAAAAGCAGAAAGATTTTTCTCCTCTTTCTCTGGTTGTGTTATTTTGATTGATTATCTCTATCCAAAAATTGTAGTAAATATACTCGCTACAATTACCATTTTTGTATTTTTAGATATTTATAGGGTATTGGAGACTTTAGTAAATGAAGATACTGGTGCTGAGTTGGGAGTTTCCGCCGAGGTTAGTTGGCGGAATTTCCCGTCATGTGGCGGAGTTATACCCGGAACTGGTGAAGTTAGGACATGAAATTCACCTGATTACAGCAGAGTTTGGTCAGGCTTCGATGTATGAGGTAGTCGAAGGCATAAAGGTGCATCGGGTACCAGTGTCACATAGTAACGACTTTTTCCACTGGGTAGTCAATCTTAACCAAAGTATGGGACATCACGCTGGAAAGTTAATCCTGGAAGAAGGACCCTTTGATTTAATCCATGCCCATGATTGGTTGGTAGGAGATGCCGCGATCGCTTTAAAGCATAACTTTAAAATTCCTCTGATTGCTACCATCCACGCTACTGAATATGGGCGGCACAACGGTATTCACACAGAAATTCAAAGTTATATAAATCATAAAGAAAATTTACTCGCTTATAACGCTTGGCGAATTATAGTTTGTACAGATTATATGCGGCGAGAGATAGAACAAGCCCTACACAGTCCTGGGAACAAAATAGATGTGATTTATAACGGGATTCGACCAGAAAAGAAACAGCACAACGAAGGCTTTCATGCTCAAGATTTTCGCCGCCAATTTGCCGCAGACCATGAAAAAATTGTTTATTATGTCGGTCGCATGACTTATGAGAAAGGTGTATCGGTATTACTTAATGCTGCGCCTCAAGTGCTGAACTCAATGGCAGGTAATGTAAAATTTGTGATTATAGGTGGTGGAAATACAGAGCATCTCCAGCATCAATCCTGGTATTTGGGAATTTCCCACAAATGTTACTTTACAGGATTTCTCTCGGATACATACTTGGATAAATTCCAAACCATTGCTGACTGTGCTGTATTCCCCAGTCTTTACGAACCCTTTGGGATTGTGGCTTTAGAAAGTTTTGCCTCTCGCGTTCCCGTTGTCGTTTCCGATACTGGTGGATTTCCTGAAGTAGTGCAGAATACAAAAACAGGCATTGTCACCCAGGTAAATAATCCTCATTCTCTGGCTTGGGGAATTTTAGAAGTTTTGCAACATCCTGGTTATCGACAATGGTTAATTGATAATGCTTACAAAGATTTAGCGCAACGCTTCAATTGGACAAAATTAGCCCAGCAAACAGAAACAGTTTATCAGCGAGTCGTCCAAGAGCGATCGCAAGTCGTCTGGCATTAAAACGTACAATAAATCCGAAGATTTTGGTCACATAGCCTAGAGAATTAAACATTACTCTAGATGTTTTGGCGTTAAAAAACAGTACAATCCCTATACGCTGGAAATTTAACCCTTTCTGGTGCGAGAGTTAGCAATAATTGTGGTTTGCACCAGCAGCTTAGTATGACAAAGGTATTCCCAAGCATAGCAAAGTGGTTAAAGACTATAGGAAGCTTATGGGTCAAGATGGGAACCGAAATCATATCCCGTCTCAAAGCATTCCTTAAACCAGACTTTCAAGACAAAACTTTAGATTTACGTTCCCCTTTACCTAGCCCCTTAGCAGGCCCCGTGCATATATTAGGCGGGGGCGGCCCCGATGTAGAAGAAGCTATTCAGTGGATGATTAATCAAGTTAGGGGTTCTACTAACTACTCGACCAAAATTAATGTTGTTGTACTTCGCACTTACGGTAGTGACGACTACAATCGGTTAATTTATGATATGCAAGGCGTGAATTATGTAGAAACTCTGGTAATTAGTAATCGAACGGATGCCAACAGACCTGAGATTTTGGAGAAAGTCAAAAATGCTGGCGTAATTTTCTTTGCTGGTGGCGACCAGTGTGAATATATTCGCAGTTGGAAAAACACCAAATTAGAAACTACCATAGAATCAGTTTATGCCAGAGGTGGCGGCATTGGCGGCACTAGTGCAGGTGCAATGATTCAAAGTGATTATGTCTACGATGCTTGTGCTTCTTCCGAAGAAGGTATTGAAACCAGAGAAGCCCTCGAAGACCCTTATCAAGACATTACTTTCACTTATAACTTTTTTCCCTGGAGTCATTTGCAGGGAACCATCATCGATACCCATTTTGACAGACGCAAAAGAATGGGTCGAATTATGGCTTTTATCGCCCGTCAAATTCAGGATGGCGTATCAAACAGTGTTTTAGGGATAGCCATTAGTGAAGAGACATCAGTGGTTGTCGATAAATACGGTATGGCGAAAGTCATGGGTAGAGGTGCAGCATATTTTGTTTTAGGAGACCATCCCCCAGAAGAATGCAAACCCCGAACACCCCTGACATTTTACGACTACAAAATTTGGCGCGTTCCCTATGGCGATACCTTCAATTTAAGGGATTTACCCACTAAAGGTTATTATCTCCGCAGCGTCAAACGTGGGCGGTTTGATTCAGACCCCTATTAAATCAGTTAACAGTTAACAGTTAACAGTTATCACGCCGATTTAGTCGGAAATCTTGTGTTGTTAATTGGGAACTGGAAAACATTATTCTACACTCTTGTAATGCGGGCATCTTGCCCGCTTTTGGATTTACATTAAATTTTTAAGATAGACTGTAAACTTTGAACAGTAGAAATTACCTGCTGTGCTACTGTGTCTATTTCTTCAGCAGTATTAAACCGCCCAATTCCAAACCTTACCGAAGCATAAGCTAATTTTTCCGAGTGTCCCAAAGCTGTCAATACATGAGACGGTGCTGTGCTGGTTGAAGAACAAGCAGAACCAGAAGAAACCGCCATAACTGGCTGCAAACCTAATAATAACGCCGCCCCATCTACACCCTCAACACTGATATTTAAATTTCCTGCTAGTCGCTGCGTGGGATGTCCATTCAGGTGAACCCCTGACAACTGCGAAAGCTGTTCCCATAATCTTTGTCTGAGTTCAGTCAGACGTTGATTTTCCGTCTCTTGTGTTCCTAAAGCTATTTCTACAGCTTTCCCAAAACCGACAATTTGGGGCGTGTACAAAGTTCCAGAACGCATCCCCCGTTCATGTCCACCGCCATGCTGTTGGGCGGCAATTTGGACTCTGGGGTTACGCCTACGCACATATAAAGCCCCGATCCCCTTCGGCCCGTATACCTTATGTGCAGTCAGCGACATCAAGTCAACTTTCATCGCCTGTACATCTAAGGGAATTTTACCAATAGCTTGGGCGGCATCTGTATGAAAAATTATATTGTTTTCCCGGCACATTTCCCCAATTTCTGCCAAAGGTTGCAATACACCAATTTCATTATTTGCAGCCATGACCGAAACCAAGATTGTTTCTGGACGAAAGGCTTTTTTAAACTCAGTTAAATCAATAATTCCCTCTGGCTGAACTGGGAGAATAGTAATATCAAAACCCAGAGATTTTAAATAAGTACAAGGGTCAAGAACTGCACTATGTTCAGTCGCCACAGTAATAATATGCTGACCTTTAGAAAAATAAGCTTCAGCGACACCTTTAATAGCTAAATTATTCGCCTCTGTTGCACCACTTGTAAAGACAATTTCTTCAGGAGTAGCATTAATAGCTGCGGCTAAAATTTCCCGTGATTGTTTTACAGCCGCTTCCGCTTCCCAACCGTAAACATGACCAATACTAGACGGATTACCAAAGTGTTCTGTAAAATAGGGAATCATTGCTGCTAATACCTGTTCATCTACAGGTGTAGTAGCGTGACAATCGAGATATATAGGACGAATAGACATAAATTAACTTAAAATTTGGCTGACGTTTTTTAAAATACTGAGAACTTCGTATAATTCATTTTCTCGCCTAGACAAAGTAAATTTATCTGACAAAGCATACTCAGATTTATCCTGTTTGATTAATTTGATAAATTGAAAATCTTCTCCACTAGTTACACATCCAAACACAGGTTTTTCGGGATGGGGATTAGCTAACATATAAGCTAAGGCTTGAGGTATAGCTTCTAAAAGAGAAAAACTAGAGCGTTTAGACTCAATTACCAATAACCAGAATTGTTCTTGAATTACCAGAACATCAATTCTACCTCGAATAATTTCTTCTTTATCCTCCGCCGAAATTTCAATTGATTGTTCACTTCTCATAAAAAAAGGTTCGTCATAAAAACCAGCCAGATTTAGCAAAGGTGATAAAACAACTAATTTTACTGTTTCTTCGGATAAAGGAGGATATTTTGCTAAACGCAGAAAATGAGATTTTATTTTATCTAACTGTTGTTTTTCCAAATCTGTAATCCCTGGTAAATTCTCCCACCATTCGGGAAAAAATACCTCATCTTTAGCCTGTTGCAGACCAAATTTTTCTTCTAAATAGGCGAGTCCAACATTTTGCGCTTGGATAAATTGAACCATAGTTTTCTCACAGTATATAATTTGGTTAATTAGAACAAAAAATTAACTAAAACTTTTACCTAGTTTCATCAAAATCTGTAAAACTTTATATAATTCATTTTCACGTCTATATAAACTGAATCTATCAGATAAGGCATATATTACGGCTTTATTTTGTTTAATTAATTTAATAAATTGAAAATATTCCCCATTCATGATTAACGAATATACAGGGTAATCAGAAGTAGGCGCAGCTATCATATAAGTAAGTGCTTGAGGTATTGCTTTAGCTAAGGAAAAACTAGAGCGTTTAGATTCTATAATCAATATCCATAACTTATTTTGGATGACTAATACATCAATTTTTCCCTTAATAATTTCCTTAGCTGTTTCTACTGATTCTTCAGGATTAATCATAATGGTTTCACTAATCTCGATAGATTCTTCTGTCGCGATGTGAAAGGGATAACGATAAAACCCAGCTAAATCTAGTAAGGGAGACAAAACTACCATTTTTACTGCTTCTGCTAGCAGAGGAGTAGTTTCAAATAAGCTGAGATGGTTACTTTTAACTCTATCTAAGTATTGCTTTTCTAATTCGGAAATTTCAGGTAAAGAGTCAAACCACTCTGTAAAAAATTGCTGATCTTCAGATTTCTCTAAAGCAAAATTTTCTTTTAAGTAAGCGAGGGTGATGTTTTGTGCTGGAATAACTTGAACCATGTTTGTTGCAACTGGCGAAAAGTGTTATACCCTACTTCGATGATAGCGCTGTTAGGCTCACTGGGGATTTGAAGTGGCTGCTAATTCCTGTAACTTAGTTAATACTGCTTGTGCATGACCTTTGGTTTTGACATTCGGCCAAGTGTAAGCAATTATCCCATCAGGTGCGATGAGAAAAGTTGACCGGGCTACACCCATATATTCCTTACCCATGAATTTTTTCAAGCGCCATGCACCATAGGCTTCTATGAGATGATGTTCAGGGTCACTTAAGAGGGTGATGGATAAGCTATGTTTGTTAATAAATTTACAATGGGCTTTTTCTGTATCTGGACTCACACCTAATATTTTTGCTCCCAAGGCGCTGAAGTCTGGAGTCAAGTCGGTAAAGTCTTTAGCTTCGGTAGTACAGCCAGGGGTGTCATCTTTGGGGTAAAAGTATAGTACAACCCACTGACCGCTAAAATCACTGAGGCTAATGGGCTGATTATTTTGGTCTGGTGTGGGGAAATTAGGGGCAGTTTCTCCAGTTTGGGGAATGTTACTCATGATTGGGGTGAGATGGGAAGGGTATCAAAATTTTACCTGCATTAGGCGTGTGATGACTAATTTATAAAATTCATTAGTAGTTTTTCAATTCATATATCAATCCTGAATGAGTTATAAAAATTATTGAACCGCCAAGCCGCCAAGAGCGCCAAGAGAAAAATAAAAGAAGTTCACAAATGATTGAGGACTGCTATATAAATAAGGCTGTTTTTTAATCTCAAGCTAATGTACTCGCCACACCTTAATCAAATTATCCCCACCACCACTGATCACAAGTTGTCCATCTGGGCTAAATACAACTGCATTCACACCACCTGAGTGTCCATTGCGAGTGCAAATATCTTCTTTGCTACTTAAATCCCAAAGTTTAATTTTTCCGTCAGCGCTGCCACTGACTAAATTTTGACCGTTGGGACTGAATGCTACAGTTAAAACTGTGTCATTATGTCCTACAAGCGTATAAATGTTTTCTCCAGTTTTAAGGTTCCATAGCTTAATTGTTGTATCCTCACTACCACTAACCACAGTCTGACCATCTGGGCTAATAGCAACACAGTTAACAGATTTTAAATGCGCTGTTAGGGTGCAATTTGGCCATATCTGTATGGTTTTGTCTTTACTACCACTAACCACAGTCTGACCATCTGGGCTGATTGCTACACAAGTCACCATATCGGAATATTTAGCTAATGTTTTAATTTCCTGCCCATTATGGATATTCCAAACTTTTACTGTGTGGTCATAACTACCACTAACCAAGCTTTGTCCATCTGGGCTGATTGCTAAAGAGGACACCAATTCTGAATGCCCAGTGAAAGTGCGAATTTCTTCACCTGTGGTTATATTGAATAACTTGATTATTAGATCAAAGCTATCGCTATCACTAACCAGATATTGCCCATCTGGGCTGATTGCGATCGCACATACTTTATCCACCAAATGCGGTGTGATAGTTAAAATTTCCTCAGCACTGTTCAGGTTCCAAACTTTGATTGTCATGTCATCACTGCCACTAATGACAGTCTGACCATCTGGGCTGATTACTACAGTCTTGACCGGTTCAGAGTGTCCAGAGTCCCAACTACCAAGAGTCCGTTCTAGAGAGATTATTTGCCCATTAACTTTTTGTAGTGGTTCGGTTGACTCTGATTTCGTTAGTTTTGCTGGATATAAAGTTTCTTTAATTTCTGCCAACTTTTCCAATATTGCCTTGGTGTCGGCTGGGCGGTCTTTAACTGGCCTTGCTATGAGATGGTCAATAAAATCTGCTAACACAGGAGAGACTTGAACAGCCTGATCACGCCAGTTTAAGCTAGTAGTATATGGATCTCCATAGGGGTCATTCATCAGATCAGGGGGATATTTACCTGTAAGCAGATGGACAAAAGTGCGACCCAAAGCAAAGAAATCTGATTGCGGAACAGCACGACCAGTGATTTGCTCTAATGGAGCATAACCATCAGAAACAAATCTTGTGATTTGACCTTCTGCTTGTTTTTGCTCGTAAGTTCCAGTCATTTCTCTGGCTATACCAAAATCTATTAATACCAATTGCCCATTGGCAGTTAGCATGATGTTTGAAGGCTTAATATCACGATGGAAAAATTGCTGCTGATGTACTGCGTGCAAAATATTGGCTAACTGTGTTAACCAAAGAACTGCTTGCTTTTCACTAATAGGACGATTGCCACGTTTTTCTAACCATTCCTGCAAATTTTCTCCTTCAATTTTGTCCATTACCAGACAGTGAACTGGCTCTTGGCTATTTTGAGGAAAAAACTGGAAATATTCCTCAGCGTTAGGAATTCCCGGATGATTTAGTCGTTTCAAAACCTGAGCTTCTTTCTGAAAAAGTGATATTGCCTTCGGTTCATTGAGTGTAAGAACTTTCAAAATGTTTAGCGTTCCACTGTCACTTACCTCAAATGTTTTAGCAAAGCCACCACTGCCTATAGGACGTATTACTCGATAACACCCCTCTAGTAGCAATTCAGAATCACAGCTTTGGCAGCGCAGTATATCGTCAGAGTTTTCAGGATTTGGGCAATTAGGATTGATGCACAGACTCATCGTGACATTAGGTAACAGATATATCTGATATTTTAGCTTAATTTACGTATAAACTGCTAGAAAATCAGCATCCGAGCGATCGCACATTTTCATCTTTGCTGATCTTAATCAGGCTTTCAATCGTAACCTGCAATTTTTCTCTAAGATCAAAGAGTTTGCTATGGAATGCTAAAATTTTTTGGCTGTGTTTGCCTTAGCACCTGAATTAGTTTTTTATTATAAATAAAATGTCATCTGAATTTAACTTTTTTCAACAGTGGTATCCTCTCTCACCCGTAGAAGATATTGACCCCACAAAACCAACTCCTGTTACTCTTTTGGGGATTCGTTTAGTTATCTGGAAACCTAAGTCATCTGAGACTTATCAGGTATTTTTAGACCAATGTCCCCACCGTCTCGCCCCGTTGAGTGAAGGACGGGTGGACGAAAAAACTGGTAATTTAATGTGTAGTTATCATGGCTGGCAATTTGATTCTCAAGGTATTTGTACTCACATTCCCCAAGCAGAGAAGCCAGAAATTGTTACTAAAAATAAAGAAAAATTCTGTGTAATTTCACTGCCAATTCGCCAAGCTAATGATTTACTTTGGGTTTGGCCTGATGCTAAGTCAGCAGAAACAGCAGCCAATACGCCGTTACCACTTTCACCTCAAGTAGACGCTGATAAAGGATTTGTTTGGTCTTCTTATGTGCGTGATTTGGAATATGACTGGCAAACTTTAGTGGAAAATGTGGCAGATCCTAGTCATGTACCTTTTACTCATCATGGGGTACAGGGTAAGAGAGAAAATGCTGCACCAATACAGATGGAGGTTGTACAATCAACTTCTAAGTTAATTGAAGTCATGACTGCTGGACGCTTCAAAACTAATATCACTTTTGAACCTCCTTGTCGGTTAGAGTATACTATCAACTTTGGCGACTCTGGAGATAAGAAAATGGGACTTGTAACTTATTGCATTCCTGTGTCTCCAGGTAAGTCAAGAATTGTCGCCCAATTTCCCCGTAACTTTGCTAAAAAAATCCATCGGTTGACACCCCGGTGGTGGAGTCATATCAATATCCGTAATCTGGTGCTGGATGGCGATATGATTGTTTTACATCAGCAAGAAAAGTATCTGCAACAAAGACAAGCAGTTGAAAGCTGGAAAACTATCTACAAGTTACCAACAAGTGCAGACCGTTTAGTAATTGAGTTTCGGAATTGGTTTGATAAGTATTGTTTCGGTCAGCTACCGTGGAGAGAAGTAGGAATTACTGTTCCACTCAACCCGCAAATTAATGATAACCGTTCTGTGTTGCTGGATCGTTATTCACAACATACCCAGCATTGTAATAGTTGTCGCAATGCATTGAAAGTTATACAGCGATTACAGATGGGACTTTTAATATACAGCATCATTATTATTGCTGGTGTGGCGTTACTTCCCGATGCACTCAGAATTAAGCTTGGCTTACCCTTGGTAATTACAGCCGCTTTAAGTATGGCTGCTTACTCTTGGCTGAAATTCCGGCTAATTCCTAAGTTCTACTTTGTAGACTATATCCATCCAGAAAAACTATAGTTTACCGAATTACGAATTACGAATTAATAATATGCGACGTGAATTTACTAATCGTGATGAGTTAATAGGCTACCTCCGGGCAGAATTCCCCAATGCGGTAGAACGCGATGATCATATTAGTGAAACTGTGGGAGGACGTAAAGCTGCTGAGAAAGCACTGCAAAAAGTTAATCCTGTAGATTATGCAAAAACACGTAACTCTTTAACTGGCGCTGTCACGAGACTTTCGCCTTATATTCGTTATGGGGTTTTAAGCTTGCGGGAAGTTCGGGATAATGTGCTGGAAAAAGTACAGCACCCCAACGATGCTAGTAAATTGATTAATGAATTGGGCTGGCGTGACTATTGGCAGAGATTATATGTCAAACTAGGCGATCGCATCTGGGAAGATCAAGAAGAATACAAAACTGGTTACACCCCAACAGATTACGCTGACAAACTACCAGCAGATATCACCGCAGGGACTACAGGAATGGTTTGTATTGATAGCTTTAGCCATGAATTGCGGAAAACTGGCTACTTACACAACCATATCCGGATGTGGCTAGCCGCTTACATTGTCCATTGGCGGCGCATTCGTTGGCAAGCCGGAGCCAAATGGTTTCTAGAACACCTGCTAGATGGTGACCCTGCAAGTAATAATATGTCATGGCAGTGGGTCGCCAGCACTTTTAGCCATAAACCTTATTTTTTCAATCGTGAGAACCTAGAACGCTATACCAAAGGTGTTTATTGTCGCCAATGTCCCCTTTACGGTCATTGTGATTTTGAAGGTAGCTATGAAGAATTAGAACAGCGACTATTTCCCCAAGGTGAATTTACCAAGAAACCCAATAGTCAAAGTTGGCAACGTGGCAAAAAAGGTAAAAAATGAGTAAACCAATCGTTTGGGTACATGGAGACTCGCTGAGTCCCTACAACCCCGCATTACAAGAGTACCCCGAAGCCCCAGCCATCTGGGTATGGGACGAAGCCTTAATTGCAGAATCGCAACTCAGCCTCAAACGCATCACATTTATTTATGAATGCTTATTAGAATTACCCGTGATCATTCGTCGTGGTAATGTGGCACAAGAAGTTTTAACATTTGCTCAAGAACATCATGCCGATTCAGTCGTAACAACCACCAGCCCCAGTCCCAGATTTAATCACATTTGCGACCAAATAGAAACAACCTTAACCCTAGAAACCTGGGAAACAGAACCATTCTTTGAATACCAAGGACACATCGACCTGAAAAGATTCTCCCGCTATTGGAAAATAGCCGAAAAACACCTCCTCCCCTAACTCCCCCTCTCCGCGTACCTTTGCGCTAACCTCCGCGCCCCTTTGCGTTAAAATCTTACCCCCCAAATGCTAACCACCCTCACCGACACCCAAAACATCCTCTCCGACCTGATCACCCGCTACTCACCCCGCGTAGATTACTTAGTTATCCGCCTCGAACAATCCGAAGGCACAGATATTTTATTACGTGGCGACCAAGTAGAAACCCTGAGTGAAGGCATTGCCATTGGTGGGCATATTCGAGCTTGTTATAAAGGTGGCTGGGGATTCAGTAGTTTTAACCAATTAGCGACCATCAAAGAACGGATTGAAGAAGCGATCGCCGCAGCTAGAATGGTAGGTGATGAAAAAACCATCCTCGCCCCCATTGACCCCATACAAGCAATATGTGAACTACCCCTCACAGGCACTGATCCTCGAAAAATTCCGGTGAGGCAGAAAAAAGAATTATGCGATCGCTATACTGACTTATTAAAAAGTGTTGACCATCGCATCACCACCACTTCAGTCCGCTATGGGGACAGCGCCCAAAAAGTAATTATTGCTACCTCAGAAGGAACTTTAATTCAGCAATCTTGGGTAGATATGGAAATGCGTTTTGCTGCCACCGCCAGAAACGGCGAAACTGTGCAAACAGGTAGAGAAACCACTGGTTCTCGAAAAGCCTACGAAGATTTAACAGCTTTGGATGAACAAATTAAAAGTGCCGCCCAAAGAGCGATCGCGGCCTTAACACTACCAACCGTAAAAGGCAATACCTATACTGTAGTCATTGACCCAATTCTGACTGGTTTATTTGTTCACGAAGCCTTTGGACACCTTTCCGAAGCTGATATGGCTTACGAAAACCCGGATTTATTGGAAGTTATGACCATTGGCAGGCGGTTTGGGACAGAAGAACTACAAATTTTTGATGGTGCTGCCCCAGAAGGCCATCGCGGTAGCTATTTTTACGATGATGAAGGTACGCCTAGTAGTACTACGCAACTAATTCAAGATGGCATTTTAGTAGGACGTTTACATTCTCGTGAAACCGCAGGCAAATTAAAGGAAGCGCCTACTGGTAATGCCCGTTGTCTGAATTATCACTTTAATCCCATTGTGCGGATGACCAATACCTGGATACAACGGGGTAAAACGCCAGTTGCCGACTTATTCACAGATATCAAAGAAGGTGTATATGCCCGTAACTGGCTAGGTGGTATGACAAACGGGGAAATGTTCACCTTTAGTGCTGGGGAAGCGTGGATGATTAGAAATGGTCAGGTAGCCGAACCTGTAAGAGATGTCACTCTTTCGGGTAATGCTTTCCAAACCCTGTCCGATATTGAAGCCGTTGGTGATGACTTTTATTGGGATGAGTCTGGTGGTTGCGGTAAAGGAGGACAGAATGGCTTGGCTGTTGGTTGTGGTGGTCCTAGTCTGCGGATTCGGGATGTGGTAGTTGGCGGGGAAACTTGACCTCCCCACTGCCGTAACGCGGTAAGCGCAGCTAGCCAGGGCTTGACGGCTACGCTCACGGTAAGACCACTCCCTACTCCCCTGTTTGATTATTCTGGACTAGAGGCTTCTCTTTCCTCTCGTACTTGGCGCAACTGTTGTAAAAGTTTTTGGCCAGATTCTAGAGTGGTAAACAGCGTATTGTTATTGCCTTCGGAGCTAGTCGATGGCTTGGGAGTAATAGCCGCGGCGGGTACTGACTGCTGATTTGGGATGCGTAGTTCCGGTAATGGTTTGAGACTAGCTGCTGGTGTCTGCTCTGGAGTAGTTTCAGCAGTTTTACCATTGCTTTGAAAACGGAGGCTAAATGGATAACTGCTGACTTGCTGACCCCCTTTAGGAGACTTGGTATTAAAATATTCTCTTGCCTTTGATTTTAAGTCAGTAGAAACTGATTCATCTTGGAATTTAATATCTAAAACTTTGCCTTCAGTATCTACCACTAAGAAACCCAAGACTGTCCCTTGAACATTGGGCTGATTTGCCGCAACTGTTTCTCGGATAACTGGTTTTTCTTGGGAATTTGGGTATGCTTGCTGAATTGCTTTTCTCAGTCCTTCGTATGAGTTTAACTGAGCAATAAGTCCTTGTGGCTCATTTACTTTCTTCAGGGGCAATTCAGGTGCTTTGGGCGTTGATCCCGCCTGCATCTTGGGAATACTTTGATTTGCCAGTGCTAACTTGTCTTGAGGTTGAGGGGTTTCTTGGAGGCGAGCTACTAAAGCTTCCCGGCGAGCCTCTTTAGCCGCATCATTCCCAGGCGGTGTGCTTTGTGGAGTCGTATTTGTTGCTGTCCTAGTGGGAGGGGTATTTGGCAAGTCACTAGGTAGTCTAGACGCAGTTACTTTTGGTAATCCTTCTACAGCTACTGGTTGGCCTGCCACTGTTACCTCGCTGTGATCAAAAGATCGAGTGGATGGGGTAAATCTTTGATTAGCAGCATTGAAACCAGAGGCATCAAATTGAAATTCTTCTCTGGGAACTATCGGCGCAGATGCAGGCGCAGGAACAGGTCGAGGCGCAGGCATTGCTGTAGGCTGCCTTTGGGGCAAGGAAACATTGCGATTCGGCGCAACCCGATAGTTAGGTGTTGGTGTTCTATTAACTGGCGGCAATGCAGACTGCCTATAGGCAGATGATGGTAACGGCGGCAATATACTTCTCTGGGTCTGGACATCCAGATTCGGAGGCTGAAGTTGCGGTTGTTGAGGAAGTTGTGGTTGCAGAGCCAGTTGGGATGGGAATGTACTTGGAGTCTCTGGCAGACGGTTTTGATCAGCTTGGGTTAATTCCATGATACCGACTGATTCTGGTGATGCTGAGGCTTGAGATGGCTCAGTATCTACAGGCATCAATGGCACAATCAACGCAATAGCACCGTGAATGCCAAGGGAGGCTATTGCTGCTATCCCAGTTGGTTGGCTGAGAATTTCTGGTATATTTTTTAGCAGGGAGACATAAGACATAGCTATTATCGTTCACTCGGCTCGGTTGCGGTTGACTAGCAAAGCAATTTTATCTTAACTACAAGAGATGCATGTTGATAAAAATCAGAACTTCCTATACTGGTAATTAAAATGGCAGGATAGGTGTTTTTCAAGTTTTTAATTTTTCAATGAGAAAAGGTTTATTTTACTCATTAGGCACTGGAAAATCATCACTTTGGAATGGCAATTTCTATGAGGAGATGCACAGTGTGGAATGGAATCTGGGGTAGTTGCCACTGGACGCGATCGCTACGCCTGCGGCAGGCATCGCATCAGTCTAAAATATATAACTCACTATATCTGTTGCAGTTGGTTGTTTCATTAGCCGACTCTCTGGGCGTGAGTTACGTTCCTCTGGGAAATACCAAGCTCACTTTGAAAACAGAATACAGTTTCGCCTAATTCTATCACATCAACCCCATCTCCCACTGTAGCCAAATTGGCGATTAATCTGGGGTATGAAGTGCGAGCCATGCCATTCTCAGGCCAGTTGCCTTGATCTGAGCGAGTTGGCAGGTGACCAGAAAAAACTCCTTTGTCCTATACAGTCGCGAAAAATCCTGTCTTTGCATCTCTATTCACTCCCCATATTTCCGAAAAATGCCATTACCCACAATTATTGTGCCTGGATATTTAGAAAGCGCGATCGCTTACCGTCAATTAGAGCAATCCTTATTGCAGTTGGGTCTACCCACGGTAACAGTACCATTGCGGCGGCGTGACTGGTTACCTACTATTGGCAGACCTGTAACACCCATTGTCCAGCAACTGGATCGCACAGTCAAACAGATGTTGCACAAACATAACGCCGCTCAAGTTAATTTAATTGGACATTCCGCCGGCGGTTGGGTTTCTCGCATTTATCTAGGAGAACAGCCTTATTCAGGTCGCGGTCAGGTGACATCCTTGTGCTGGAAGGCTCACCCTTTGGTTGCTAGTTTGATCACTCTAGGTACACCCCATATTAGCCAGGAACGTTGGACACGGGCGAATTTGGATTTTGTGACTGATAACTACCCCGGCGCTTTTTACAAAAATGTTCGTTACGTTTGTGTCGCTGGGAAAACTATCTTTGGCCAAAGAAGACCCGGTAGCTGGTTAGCTTACAACAGTTATCAACAAACCTGTGGTCAAGGTAACACCTGGGGAGACGGCATCACACCCATTGCTGCTGCTCATTTAGAAGGCGCGGAAAATCTGGTGCTTGCAGGTGTGCAACATTCTCCTCGAAGCCCTGGAATTTGGTATGGCTCATCAGAACCTTTAAAATCCTGGGTGCAGTATTTAGTTTAGAAAAATTTCTCTTTCTTTGAGAAAAGCAAAATAAGTTCATATTTCTTAGCTAAAATTGTAATACAAATACATATTTAGTGAAGAACAAAAAGGGGAAACTATGCAAAGTACCCAGTTTGATCGAATTTTCCGGCGATTAGCCACGATTTTAGCCGTAGCGATTCTCAGCCTATGCTTGATTTACATCACTACGGGAATTTTGCTTTCTTTTTACTACGAACCCACCGCAGGCGGTGCATATGAATCGTTAAAAACAATTAATACACAAGTACCGTACGGGTGGTTGTTCCGCAGAACTCATGATTTGGCTGGTAATGCAGTTATCGTGGTCGCCCTAGTGCAAATTGTAGTGATGTTTTTAGGGAGGCAATTTAGCAAAAGTTGGCTCACTGCTTGGATTAGTGGGATTTTCTTAACTTTAAGCGTCATTGGTCTAGATTGGACGGCGATGCTTTTAGACTGGACTCAAGAAGGCTACTGGCGTTTTAGCATTGAGCTAGGAACCATCGAAGCAATTCCTGTGATTGGTGGGCAACTACGAGATATTCTCACAGGTGGTGGAGCTATTAGCACAGTCACTGTGGCACATCTTTATACCATTAACAGCGATATTCTGGCGGTTGCTGCCATCATTTTGGCTGTGGTACATTTATCTGCCCTGATTTGGCAAGAACAGCAAATGTATAAAGTGAGAGCATTCATTTCTTAGGAACATCACCTGTAAAAAGTTGAGATAATTTCTCCAAGGGTAGTTCTTCCACCTCTGGTAAAGTTTCCAGAGACAGGCGAGTTGATTGGCTACCACCAGATAAACGCTTTAACAAGTTGGGTCTGGGGTCATGCAATAAGTAGATAATGCGATCGCCTACTAACCATTCTTGACTGGCTGGCATCACCTGTAAACGATCTTCTCGCTCTACCAACAACGGAATCAAATCTCCAGTCTTAATTTTTTCTTGGATGCGGTCTTGTTGTTTAGTAAATTCGGAATCGTTAAGTGTAGTTGTCCCCAGCTTGACTCTGCCATCGTTAAGGTACTCATTCCAAGTCTTAATGACTAACTCTGTAGCGAAAGCTTGGCTAACCTTGTGATTGTTACTGGCATTAGCTTGGGGTTTACGGGGAAAAACTGCCAAAACACGCGGCGGACTAAATTCCTCAGCCGCCCGTTGCGCCAAGACAAAATTCACCTCACCGTTATTAGTCATCGCCAAGAAAGTTCCCATAGAAGCCAGTCCAGCTTCTTCCAAAACGGAAACATCCAGCGCACTACTAGAAATTACCCGAATATCTTGAGCGGCTGCTTGTTCACAACGTTCCGGGTCTGTATCAATCATCACCACTGTTTCTCCCCGTTCTTGAAAGAAACGGGCAATCAACAAACTCAAGGGATTGCAACCCACAATCACCGCCCCAGTGGCATCCTTGGAAGTGATGCGGAGCCATTTAGCAAAAGTTCCCGCTGTCAATCCTTGGCAAACCACCGTCGTGATAATTGTCAAGAACACAAGAGCTTTGATGGCATCACCACCGTTAATACCGCGCTGTGTCAAAGAAATAGCAAACAAAGAGGCCACAGAAGCCGAGACAATCCCTCTAGGCGCTACCCAGCTTAAGAATAGTTTCTGTCGCCAATTCAAATTACTGTTCCAAGTACAGCAAAGAATATTAATCGGACGAACCACGAACATGAGTACTAAAACAGTCCAGACACTGCCCCAACCCAAGGCAAACACACTGGCAATGGAAAGGTCAGCCGCTAGGAGAATGAATAGCACTGAGACGCTGAGAATTGTCAGCTGACCTTTAAAGCTTCGCAATGAACGCTCTTCTGGTACAGAGGAGTTAGCAAATACCGCCCCAGCAATGACTGTGGTCATAACTCCCGATTCACTACGAATAGTCTGCGCCACAGTAAACAGACCCCACAGAATCGCCAATACTACCAGATTCTTTAACTCTGGTGAGAGAAAGTTGGCGCGTTTGAAAATTAAGCTCATCAAATAGCCGCCTGCGCCACCAATTGCCGCACCAATTCCCAGACGCATCAGTAGACCGATGATGGCATTGATGGGGTCAGCATCGCCGTTCATAATTGTGTCTAGGACAACGAAGGCCAGAATCGCTCCTACGGGGTCGATTAAAACTCCTTCTCCTTCTAAAATTGTTGCTACTTGACGATCTACGTTGATTTGCTTGAGCAGAGGGCTAATCACAGTAGGCCCTGTGACGACAATTATGGAGCCGTAGAGAAAAGCTATATTCCAAGGAAACTCGCCCAGCCAGTGGGCTGCCATACTACCACCAATTAATGTAATCAGCGTTCCCAAGGTGACGAGCAATTGTAGACTGACTGAAACTCTGCCCAACTCCTGTATATCCAGGTTGAGTCCGCCTTCAAATAAAATTATTGCCGTTGCTAGGGCAACAATTACCTCTAGTCCAGAACCGAGGACATGAGGGTGCAACACGCCCAGCCCATCGGAGCCAAGGAGAATGCCCAGTAGCAATAACAAGACAATACTAGGTAAGCGGAAATATGCAGCCAACACCTGGGCGGTAATGCCTGCAACAACGACGCTCACTATCTGTAGGGTTATTTCAAAAGATGCTTCCATGTTGTAGATTTTGAGCTATATATTTCAAAATCTCTTGTAAAGAATAGTAAATATCACTTCTACAGAGTACAACATCACATCCTCTGTCCCCAGGGAAATCCAGAGTTTTTTCATACTTAGTCCTAGAGATTACTCCATTTTCTCATGACTTGGAGAAACATCTGATGGTGCTAGGGCGGAAGTGAAGAGTCTTCTTGTGAGTATCAAACACTAGGAAAAATTCCACAGCTAAATGAATCGCTGCTCATCAGACCTTGCGGGATGCAGGAAACGAGCGCGCCTTTAAACCTGAATTATGAACGCTATAGCATTATGTACCTGATGCCCAAATTCAACTATAAGCTATGTCTTGCCGCCCATCTTCGCCCTTAAAAAACTTTTTTTGCCAAAGCTATTGACATCCACTAGGAAATTAGTTATTTTATAAAAGGTCTGGGACATACGCCCCCATCGTCTAGAGGCCTAGGACACCTCCCTTTCACGGAGGCGACGGGGATTCGAATTCCCCTGGGGGTATTTCCAGAAGAGAAAGCAGAATAATGTGGTTTTTAAATAAGCCTCTTCTTAATTTCAAAGAAGAGGCTTATCACTTTTAGAGAGTCATTCAGACTAGTTAACTGCCTACACGCTGGTGAATAGCTAAAAGGTTTAACCGCAAATCACTGCTGAGGCGACGTTCAATGATTGTAATTGGCATCGTGAGTTTCGGCCAGACTCGAATGGTGTAACACAGGGTAGTTCCTCTATCCTCACCATGAGAATAAGGCTCTAAACGCCAGCTACCAGAAAAGTCTTTGAAATCTCCCTCCACCATTGAGAAATTAATTTTTTTGAGGAAGTCTTCTTCCAAATCCAAAACTACACGCGCACAGAAGTTGAACTTGAGTAAGCGCTGAGAGCCGATTTGTTCGAGCCGGATACCACCTTGAGGATGTTCTAATAAACAACTCTTAGCCAAGTTGGGAATGAAGTCTGACAAGGCTTCATAATCTGTGAGTACTTTCCAGATTCTTTCCACGGGGTGAGGAATTTGGATTTTAGCGCTAATTTGCCGCTGTCTCTCGGCTATTTTTTCAACTTGAACTGCCACATCTGGTAAACCAACTGCATCAACAGCCAAGTTGTTTTCTAGCTGTATGTGATCACTAGCGGCGCTCAGATTAAGATTTTCTGTGATGTTGTATTGTTCAGTCACGTTGGGAATATGGTTTACTTTCATCGGCAAATTGGGGCAGTGTCAGGGTGAAAGAAATTTCGCTCAGGGGAGAATCGGAAATTTGCACACTCTCAACAGCGATCGCCCCATTCAAGTGCTGCACTAAAGATTTAACCAGGGCCAGTCCCAGTCCAGTGCCTGGGTGCCAGCGTCCTTTACCACGACGGAACTTGTCGAAAATATAGGTTGCTTCCTCTTCGGAAATAGCCCGCCCTGTATTAGTCACCTTAATAATAACTTGATCTATTTGTGCTTCAACTTGGTGAAATGCTTGCAAGTGAACAATAGTATCATGCTCAGAATACGTATAGGCATTATTTAATAACTCTTGGATAATGCGGTCAAAACTTTCTATTTCGGTTTGTAGTATTAAGGGCTTCGACGGTAAATCTACGGTAAAAGTTGAACCCTTAGCTACTAATCTGCGCTGGAAAGCTGCACCGAATTCCTGAATTTTAGTATTTAAATCGATAGTCTCAAATTGTAAAGGTTCTTGATCAGATTCTAGTTTCTGTAGGGTCAGCAAGTCATTAATTAAGTTGATTTCCTTAGTGCATTCTTGCTCTAAGATATCTAAGTATTTAGCTTGACGTTCTGGTGCTATTCCTGGCAGACGTAAATTCTTAATGGACATCAGCATATTTGTCAGAGGATAGCGGAGGCGATCGCTCATATTGCTCAAAAATTCATCTTTAAGCTCGTTGATTTCCCGCAGTTGTCCCACATATCGCCGTGTTCTTTCATGCAATTTTGCTTGGAGTTCCAGACTGCTTTTTAATTTCGCCGTCCGCTCATCCACTACAGTTTGTACTTGCCTTAATGTCTGTGACTGAATTATGGCATTGCTGAGTTGGGCGCAGACCATTTCCACTAGATTTAATTCTGCCCGTTGCCAATTGCGCGGTACTACTTGTTGTAAGACTAGAAATCCTAAAACTTTGCCTTGATTTTCTAATGGCATCAACAGCACTGTCGGTAAAGCCTCAATTGCAAACAATGGCGCAACTGAGCCAGCTTCCTGTCGGTCTATATAGTCAGTGATGATGACTGGGTTGCCCACTTCTGTAAACACGCGTTGACACAAACTACAGTCGGCAAGGGAAAATGTCTGAGCTAAAGGATCTGATTTAAACTTATGGGAACTTGGTCTTTCCCGATTCCATTCACCAGCAACCTGAGCTTTGGCTTGGGGAATTTGTTTCTCAGGTTTAATTCTAAATAGTGGATCTGTGTATTTGAGTAGGATCAACAAACCCCGATCTGCTTGTAGTGATTCGGCAGTCGAGGCGATCGCTAACTGGAGCATTTGATTCAACTCCAAATTAGTCCGGCTGAGTGTAGTTAATTGCTTGATTAAGCTTTGATGATGGTTGAATTTTTGCAGATACTGATTTTGAGTCGCAATCAACTGGGCTTGTATTACTTGGGAAAAGGCGATCGCGCAGGATGATTCTATGTCTTTTAGTAGTTGTTTTTCTGACTCTTGCCAATCGTAAGCTTGGAATTTGATCAAACAAATCACGCCATTATTTTTGCCTCCCAACCGCGTAGGAAGTGCCAACACAGCTTTGATCGGTAATGGCAGGTATTGAGAGCCAACTACCAAACTGTTTTGAATCGTGGAAATGTTCTCCATAGTTAATGGTTCAGCAGCACATTCTACTACTGGCAAATTCGTCATTAACTGCTCCATCAAGAACATCTGGCCCGGATCAGGCATTCCCTCATACTCCTCAGAACACCAATTAGCCGCAGTGGCATTCCCTGAAACTTCATTGGTAACTGTAACTAAGCAGCAGCAGTCTACACTGAAGGTAATTCCGAGCAATTGAGCAATCTCTTGCAGCATCAATGCCGTCACCGAACTGTTGGCAATGATGTGGTTGATTGTTTGTGCTAAATCGTGGACTAGTTCTTCCTGATGCTGCATCAGTTTAACTGAGTATGATTCTGTCTGCTGTAGGTCATCGGGGTATTGTAGTGGCAATGATAGGTAATTGTTCATTCCTGGCAAGCTCTTAGATAATTATCCCATTTTTCGTATCACCAATTTCTTGGCACATCTTTCACCGTTCATTACGTTGCTCAACCCTGACAAGTTGCCCATCTTTTACAAGGACTTTCTTTTTCCTGTTATAGCCCCTTTTTATTTCAGATGACCAAGTTACTGAATAGATATATTAAATTAATGTCTATGTAAGCAGAATAATATTTAAAATATACTAAAACTCTGCATCCAAATTAGTTAGCTAACCTTGGTCTAGGATATCTTGTCTATAACTATACATAAACCGTATTTTCTCCTGATTTGAGATCATAAAAAGGTAAATATAACTGTATTAACACTGTTTTTACTAATCAACCGCCCCATCCACAAGGGGATGGGGTTTGAGGCTGGAAAAAGGCTAACAGGCTAAACTTTCGATACTTAGAGGAACCATATCGCCATTCTTCGTTAGTCCTAACAACATCGCTTGTTGGGCTGGTATTAATTGTCCTGTGAGTACACAACGTTCTTCTTGTTGAGCAGTAGCAGCTATACTAGCTCGAATATCGGCTCGCGAAAATCGGGGTTTCCACTCACCTGATTTTTGTTGTACATAATTCCAGAGGATATCTCTGATCAAAGCTTGATATCCCTGATTGCCTGCTATGTCTTTGAGTTTATCTTTGAGTTCACGCTCAAGACGGATGCTGGTAACTTCCATGTCAGTGGTGGGAGTGCGAGCGATTGTATGCATAACTTTTGCTCCTTAAAGGTATGGACAGTATAGTAATACAAGTGTAGTATGTTTGAAGAAATCTTCAAATAGGTGCAGTTTGCAGTGAAATTTGTCTATCCCATCTCCACTTCTTTGTGTGCGTCCATCTGCCAAGCCAGTTGGGAATTAGCCGCCTTGGGAGTGAAATATTTATTTATGGGCGATGGTAACCAAGATGATCGGCAAATCACAGAAGATGATTTGAGAATTATCAGCATGAATGTACTGAGTTACGGGCTGAGAAATACTTTACCCAGGTGAGACTAAGAAATTTTGCAGTCAAATTTCCACCCCCGACTCACCCAAAGGAGAAACGGGGGTTTTTAATCAGGATGAAAACTGTGACGATACAGTTTTGGTTAGATGTGCAAGCAAACCTGGAATAACAGGAGAGCATAAGGAATGCTGAAATTAACTTACACCGAAAGCAGCTTTTATTTAGAGTGTCTAGCTCAGTCACTAGAGGAATGGGTGGCGCAGCGAGTGGTTTTTGCCTTACGTGTTGGGCAAAGTCTGTATGTTGAATCCAGCACTGCTTCCTTTCTGCTACCTGTTGATTTACCAGGAATAGAGATACTCACGGCTGAGGTGAAACCAGATAACAGTGAAATTCTGACCTTGTGTGCCTGTGATAGTGAGTATATGGAAGTGACTTTGAGGGGTTTTTGGCTATCAGATGGTGCTGAAGATGCTGTGGGTTTGTTTGTCACCACGATCAGCGAGTCACTAGGCGATCGCTATTCTACTGATCAGGCTTTGTCGCCATTTTCAGGCGTTGAGGTATTTTTGCATCAACTTTGGCAAGAAGCGCAAGCTGGCAATTCTATGATCAGCCAGTGGTATGATTCCTAAGCTCAAAATTACACTTACGTAGTAGGAGCAATTCATGAATTGCCTCTACTTAAGTATCTCAGGCGATCTTCCTCAAGATTGATTTATTGTAAATATAAATAAAATAAATTTCATTCTACAGGTCGATACTAGTGTGAGCCATTTACAAGTAAAAATGTAAAAGATGAAATTTTCTGGAAGAATATCTGTGTAAAACACAATGATTAATTAGGTATAACCAATTTAATTATTTCAAGTGAAGATACAAAAAAATTCTTCCCTATTTCATAGTTTAAGGAATAGAAAAGCACAAGTTAATAATTTAATGCCTATTCTTTGGACATAAAGGCATTGATTTATGATTTAATGTGCAAAATTTGCGTTGTTAAAGCTGTTATTAAGGATGAAAAAATGAAGATTTTTGATTTTGTTTTGTCTATTTTACGCCCAGTGCGTTTTGTAATTGTGGCTTCTGCTTGTACGCTACTATTTTTAGCCAGTACATCACCTGCTTTTGCCATCAGTAGCTATCAAAGTGATACACGAGAAGGCACTACACAACTTCTGGAAACTCAACGAAAAACTGACGAAGTAGCTAAATCCAACCCCCTGAAATTGAAAGAAGTTCAAAAAAATTCAAACAAAGGACTTAATGAAGTTCAGGGAGATGCTGACATTGACAAAATGAAGAGTCCTGAAAATTCCCAAAGTTCAACTTCAGTTGAAGAAAATGTGCAGAATTTCTTGGAAAAGGTGACAGGTAAAAACTAAGCTGTCAAAGAAATTAGAAATATTATCAGCTTCAAGACCCCGATTTCTCAAATAAATTGGGGTTTTGGGTTTTCTATGAAAATTAGGGGATTTTACAATTAATAATGTCAAAAATAAGCAAAATAATCATCAATTTTTGCAAAATTTTCTTCATTGCATCTGTAATTTAATATCCTTAAAGTTTTTTCACAACCGCAGAATTATTTTTTTCATCTGATCTTCAATATTTTATGTAAGTAGGTAGACGCTAATAAACCCAACTATGTAACAAACTGTAAATTACCCAAAACCCTTGGGATTGCTGCGTTCCACTCCGTTCCATATAGCTAACGTCACGTTCCGCGTAAAGCCTACGGCATAGCTGCGCTTAAAGCGTAGCTTAATGCCTCCGGCACGCTGACGCGAACGCTTTAGCGATACGTAATGACATAGTGATAACCCACCGGGGGTTCAAACCCCCGTCTGATAGCGAAAGTCGTCTAAAGACGACTGGGGAAAGATTTCAGACTATTTGATCTCAAAAGACAAATTTTGCGCCTATCCCGCAGAATGATATTATGGTATAGTCGGTGGAAAAATTAGTAATTACGTGGCTCTTGTAGTTTTCAGTGCAAAAAGAAAGACGGGTAAGCATTTACTAAAATTTACTATATAAGTAATTCCCGCATTCCCCTACAGCAGTGTTTTCTACCATCATTACACGAGAGTCAATTTTAGTTAAGGGAAATTTCGGGGATTAACTTAAGATAATTTATTGTGCAGTCGCGCCTGTCAGATGATGATCTGCTGCTTAAATCCCGATTGCCCAAATCCCCTAAATTCTGACAAACAGAAGTTATGCCGAACTTGTAGCACCCCTTTGGTGCCACTTTTGCGAAATCGCTTCCGCGTCATTCGGGTGCTTTCCGATGAGGGGGGATTTGGCAGAACCTATTTATCCGAAGATACAGATAAACTAAATGAACGCTGTGTTGTTAAGCAGTTAGCGCCGAAGTTTCAAGGAACTTGGTCGCAAAAGAAAGCTGTAGAGTTATTTGCTGAAGAAGCCAAGCGTCTACAAGAACTGGGTGAACATCCACAAATACCAACTCTGTTAGCTTACTTTGAGCAAGACAAATGTTTGTATTTGGTACAACAGTTTGTGAATGGCCAGAACTTGTTAAACGAGTTGCAACGGCGAAAAGTTTATAAACCTGGGGAAATTCAAGCAATTCTGCTACATTTATTGCCTGTCCTCAAGTTTATCCATGATCGTGGTGTGATTCACCGCGACATCAAACCAGAAAATATTATCCGCCGACATGGTGATGGACGATTAAGCCTGATAGATTTTGGTTCCTCAAAGCAATTGACGGCCAGGGTACAAAAGAAAATCGGCACATCCATTGGTTCTCATGGTTATTCGCCATTGGAACAAATTAGAGACGGTAAGGCTTACCCAGCTAGTGATTTGTTTGGTTTAGGCGCTACTTGCTTTCATTTGCTAACTGGAATTTCCCCGTTTCAGTTGTGGATGGAATATGGCTATGGCTGGGTGTCGAATTGGCGACAATATTTGCGAAGTCCATTGAGTAATGAATTGGATTATGTTCTGGATAAATTGTTGAGAAAAGATATCCAGCAGCGTTACCAATCAGCAGATGAAGTCATGAGAGAATTGACTCCAAAACAAATATTTGCACTACCGCCAGCAGGTAAGTCTTCTGGAAAAATACCAGTAACTAAAATTTCATCTTTACCAGTTAAATATACTTTATTGAAAAATGTAGTCTTGGTAAGTGCTTTAATTCTGTTGTTTGGCATCCAAGATTCTTGGTATCAGCAATATCGTCGTGTCCACACTGTTTTATTGTCTCGGCTGAGTCCAAATCGGAGTGTTTCCAGCGAGTCAGTTGCTGATCAGTCGCCCAATTTGACCTTAGAGGATGTTTCCTTGGCTAAAGCCCTGCAAGGTCATGAACGTTTGGTTTTATCTGTTGCTATTAGTCCCGATAGCCAAATTTTTGCTAGCAGTGGCGATCGCATAATTAAAGTTTGGAATCTGGCTACAGGAAAAGAAATCACTACCCTCAAAAGCCATGAACAAAGGGTAAATGTAGTAGCTATCAGCCCAGATGGACGCACTTTGGTTAGTGGTAGTGATGATAAAACGATCAAAATATGGGATTTGCCAACTGGTGAGTTAGTTCGCACGTTGAGGGGACATTCTGATTCAATTCAGGCGATCGCTATCAGTCCAGATGGTACAACTTTGGTTAGTGGTAGCGATGACAACTCTATTAGACTGTGGAATATGGCCACGGGAAGGTTACGACGCACACTCAGAGGGCATACATCTTGGGTGCGATCGCTAGCTATTAGCCCGGATGGTGTCACTCTGGCCAGTGGTAGTTTTGACAAAACTATTAAAATTTGGGATTTGAACAAAGCTGTTTTTATCCGTACTCTTGGGGAAGATGCGGAAACGGTGACTGATGTAGCTTTTAGTGCCGATGGTTTGACTCTGGCTAGTGCTAGCCGCGATCGCACGATTAAACTGTGGAATTTAGCCACAAAACAAAAAATTTATACATTAGCAGAAAATGCGGAAACGGTGACATCTATTGCTTTTAGTCCAGATAATACGACTCTGGTTAGTGGTGGTCGCGATCGCACAATTAAACTGTGGAATTTGTCCACAGGTGAAGAAATGCGTACACTTGTGGGACACACCGATACTGTCACCTCAGTCGCGATTAGCCCAGATGGTAAAACCCTAATCAGTGCTAGTGAGGACAACACCATCATGATTTGGCGGGTGTCTCCGTAATGGGTGTTGCATATAGCTTGCAATTGAGTATCTCATTTGCATAATATAAGTTCAAGCCGCAACTGGAAGAAATAACACAGTCGTGAAAACAACCAGCTATGTTGGCTTCCAGTGCTTACTTTGTTCATGGTTGCAAAATCATAAATTGCCACACATCCAATAATGTGCATTTAGTACGTTTACCAGGCTTTATTTAGTTTTAGCAAAATAGCCTTTGTCTATACGATAAAAACTCAGGTTATATATGAGTTGGAAGTATATGGTATTAGCCATATACCTAGCGATTACAATTGTGATCGTGTTTTTAATACTGGTGTTATACCATGACATTCAAACCACTAAATAGTCAAGCTTTAATTGGCAAACATACTGCAATAAACTAGGCAGTTTTCCCCCAATAATAAAAGCTAACTATCGAATTTAATCAAGAATAGATGTTTACCAATGATTCATATTTCACAACTACCTTGGTTATTAGTTGCTGTATCTGCATTTTGCAATTGCATTGGTAATATTCTGCTCAAACAATCACGTTTAGCGATCAACAATTCCAATTTTCTTGTAACCATAATTTCTCCCTGGTTTATCGCTGCGCTCATTTCTTATTGTACAGGTTTGCTTTTATTAGCAAAAGCACTTGATCAACTTCCGCTTTCTATGGTGGTTCCCACTTCCCAGGGAATTGGATTCATTTTGGTGATTCTTTTGTCCTACTGGTTATTTAATGAAACTTTGACATTAAACCAGTTAATTGCCATAAGTTTCATTTTTGCGGGAATCGTTGTGATGACACGTTGATCATCTCAGAGAATTTGATTCTTGTAAATTTTGCAATTGATCTATTGATTATGGTTTGTATATCTTGTCAACATTAAGACACCAAGGGGTTATCATGACATCTCTTAAAGGTAAGACAGTTCTTCTCACAGGTGCATCACGTGGTCTAGGAGTATATATTGCGCGTAATTTGGCAAAAGAGCAAGCAACTATAGTCGGCGTTTCTCGTTCAAAATTAAGTCTAGATAAAGTACGTGATCAAATCAAAGCTGTTGGTGGTAAATGGATCAGTCTTTCCTTTGACATGACAAATGTGGCAGAACTTTCGACTCTAGTGACGCAAATCCATGAAGTTGCCGGACCAGTTGACATTTTAATTAATAATGCTGGTGTAGAAATGTATCGCAATTTTGTAGATTATTCTCTTGAAGAAATGCAGTCAATATTAACAACTAATCTAATTTCTGCTGTGGAAATAACTCGTTTATTACTACCAGGTATGTTGGAAAGGCGTAGTGGACACATTGTTAATATTGCTTCTATAGGTGGGAAAAAAGGAGTTGCTTACAACAGCATTTATTCTGCGAGTAAAGCTGGTTTGATTCTGTGGAGTGATGCGATCCGACAAGAATTAGCTGGTACTGATGTGAATATTTCGGCAATTTGCCCAGGATATATCAGTAAAATTGGGATGACTGTTAATACTCGTGTACCAGTACCCCAGCTAGCGGGTATCTCCACACCAAACTATGTAGCAAATGCAGTGATTAAATCTATTAAACACAATCGAGCCGAGGTAATAGTTAATAAAAATCCGATCACTGAGAGTCTGACTAAACTAATGTTTGCCACTGGACAAATTTATCCAGAAATTGTAGATACAATTTATCGCCTGATTGGCGTGGTCAAATTGAACCAAATGCGAGCAGAAAACTTGAACAGTATGGAAATACTGCCTAACCAACAAAAAAAACAGTATAGAAATGCTCTGTCAATAGACAACTGAAGCAAGAATAAGCTTTGTGCAGCGTGAATGTTCATTGGGGTCATTCGCATTCGTGACTTATTTAGGCATTGAACACAGGTAAGGAGATGCGTAAACAAGCAGTTCATCTGTTCCTTTAAGTCGTATTTCCTTTGCTAGACAAATTTTTCACCAATCTCATCAAAAAGACATATGCAAACTTATCAAGCCACTAAAACCAGAATTAATTTACAATCCAGTTCTCCGTCTTTTCTCCAGGATTTCCCAGTCATTGAAACCGAAAAGTATATTTTAAAGCTGGCTTCACCTGATGAATTAGAATCAATTTTTCGGTTGCGATTTCAAGTGTTTAATATTGAACTAGGCTTAGGAAACTCTTCTTCTCATACTAATCTGATGGATCAAGACGAGTTTGATGCAGTTTGCCATCATTTGATACTCATCTGTAAAAAAACTGGTGAGACAGTTGGAACCTATCGAATGCAAACCTATAGCATGGCTTCTCAAGGGTTGGGTTTTAGATCCGCCAGCTATTTTAATTTCAATACAGTTTTTGATTCTGTACTGCCAGCAACTGTGGAACTTGGTCGTGCCTGTGTAGCCAAAAAATACCGCAATATACAAGCACTTTCATTACTTTGGAAAGGACTAACCAATTACCTATTATGGAGTGGAAACAAATATTTTTTGGGATGTACAACTTTACCAACACAAGATACTTTACAAGCTCATGGTGCTTATAATTATTTTCAGCAGAATAATTTTATGCACCCAAGTTTTTTGGTTTATCCAAATCCGCAATGTTTGTTAGAAATTCCTACTTTTTGCCCTAATTTAGACAAACTTAAGCTGCCGATAATATTGCAAGTGTATTTAGCTAGCGGAGCTAAAATATGTAGCCTTCCGGCTATTGACCGACAATTTAAGAGTATTGAATTTTTAACAATATTCGATAGCACAAACTTTGCTAAGGTCGGTTCGCGTATTTCAAAAACTAGTTCTACTCTACTTTCTTTGGTAAAAAGATGATAGAGTTTATAACTAATTCTATGTGAATTAGCATAGGGTAGAAGTATACTCAGTCCAGATTTCTCACTAGTGATAAGTCTGGATATATTCTACATCAGAGGCGATGACTGTATCCGATAATTCCGTTATCTAGAAATGTCTCTCGGATTTGGTGGTAGGAAAATATCTAACTACTAATTGCGCCTCTGACTAAAATGACTGTACAGTCCACACCAGAGGCGATCGCTTCGGGAATATTACCTTGAACTGCTTGCTGTAATAATCCTTCACGAGAAGCCCCTAAAACCACCACATCATAACCTTCGGTTTTCACTAAGTTAATCACGCCATCGGCAACCGAATCAGCTTGCACGGGAATAGCAACTACATTGCTGGATAATTTGCGGCGGCGCATTAATATTCGGATGGCTTGTTCTAAAACTGTCATGTCTGGTTTTAATTGAGATGGTTTAAATACCTGTGTCAGACGAATGTATGGATCATTGCCCAATGTTGCTAAAGCAGGTAATAATTTAATCGCTACTCTGGCATTGGGGCCGCCAGCCATTGTGACTAGCCAGCGATTGAATTGGGGAGTGGGTAAAGACACGATTGATGAACCAGCAGGTTGCAGCGACTGGCGTTGCATCTCTACAAGGGACTGGGGAAATGGGGAAGCAAATATTCTGCGTTCTTTCTGCCCCAATTTTACTAGCATTACGTCGCAGGTGGCTTGGCGAATGATCGTATCGACAACATTGCCAAAAATCCGACCAGGAGTAGAAGTCTCACCTTTCCACCCCATTAAAATCAGGTTTATATGCCGTTCGTGGATGGTTTCCAAAATTGCCTGGGCTGGGTCGTGGGCAACTCTAATCTGGGTGTGCAAAGGAATTTTCCACTTTTTCGCCAAAACTTCGGCTTGTCGAAGTAAGCGGCGACTTTTGGCGGTTCTGACTGGTGTTTCCGATGGCGAACTGTGACGTGATACTAAGATGATTTGCACGCACTCGATTTCATAGTGGCGATCGCGGGCAATAGCTGCGGCCATTTGTAAAAGGAAAACGGCGGTTTCGGGATTGGCGACTGGGACTAATAATCGACCTCTGCCAATATTGGGCGATCGCGTTTGATAAACTACATAAGAAGGTTCCGGCTGTGATTTTGGGGTAACGTTGCCATAATTAAGATGTTCTGCTTGGGCGCGGATGATGTCTGCACGGGTAATAATGCCAACTAGTTTCCGCCCTTCTACGACTGGTAAGCGACTAATTTGATAACGATCTAGCAAATATAAAACATTACTGAGGTTATGCTTGGCTTTTACAGTGATGGGGGATTGGATCATAATCTCCCTTAATGAGACATCCTGCGGTGGTTGGCTATTGCCAAGAATGTAAGAATCACTATCGCGTTTGGTGACAAAATCCGATTGTGTGATAATTCCTACTAGTTTGCCGTTCTCTACCACTGGGAAACCGCGGTGATGGGAACGGGAAAATACTTGCATTGCTTCTTCTAATGTTATATCTGCATCCAGTGTTTCGACTCGATGCTGCATCACATCATTGGCTGTTAACTTTGTTAATATCCCTTCGGCAGAAACTGCTTTAGTAATTGTGATGCCTTTTAGTTGTAATAGTTTGTCGTATAGCGATCCAGGAATTACTTTGTCGGAAACCAAGTAAGCGGCTACAGAGACAATCATCAAAGGTAGTACCAAATTGAAATCTGTAGTCATTTCAAACACAATCACAATGGCTGTGATTGGTACTTTTGAAACGGCACTAAAAAAACCTCCCATACCTGCTAAAGCGTAAGTCGTGGGAGAATCCACTGGCAAGAAATAAGAGGCGGATATACCAATCAGGTGTCCTAAACAAGAACCCAAAATGAGACTCGGCGCAAATAACCCCCCAGGCGCACCAGAACCAAATGCAATCAAGGTGAGAATAAATTGAGATAAAAAGGCGATCGCGGCGAAAGATACATTGGCTTCGCTGATAATCATGTACTCTCGTAAACCCGCATAATCACGGAAAGATTCCGGAAGCATGGCCACAACCAAACCCGAAATGCATCCAGCTAAAGCCATTTTTAGCGGCAAGCTAAGGTGGAAAGTTTGATAAATTTTGATACTAGCAATTACACCACGGTTAAATAATGCCCCCAGAAACCCTGCTAAAATCCCCAACAAGACAAAAAAGGGAATTTCTGGCAAGCTGAAGTTGCTGGAGTATTGCATCAATTCCAAGTTGAGTTGCAAACTACCGCCACCCAAAAGTCGGGATACTACACCACCAATAAACGAAGCGATAATGGCAGTTCCTAAAGTCAGCCCTGATAAATCCTGGAGTAACTCCTCAACGATAAATAATACACCTGCGATAGGGGCATTAAAGGCAGCTGCTAAACCCGCACCTGCACCCGCCGCAATCATCTGTCGGCGATGATCTGGGGAAGTGGGAACCCAACGACTCATTCCTGCTGCTAAACCCGCCCCAACATGAACGGTGGGGCCTTGTCTCCCCAAAGCCATCCCTGAACCGAGGGTAATAATGGCACTGATTAACTTCACAATTGCCACTCGCCAGGATAATGTAATTGGCACATTAGCCAAAGTAGCTTTAACTTGAGGAATACCACTACCTGAAGCCTCTGGTGCAAATCTATTCACTAACCAGCCAGCCATAAACCCAAAGCTCAGACCAATGGCAGGTAAAATTAACCAGGCTGGTAAAATTTGGCTAGTTTGGACTCGCCATGTCCCCAACCATCCCGAACCTACTCTCAGGAATACCGCAGAAAGGGCAGCTACAAAACCAATAATACAAGCTTCGGCGATCGCTAAACCTCTTCTGGGTTGTAACCAAAGGCGAAAGCGCTGAGTTAGACCAGAAAGCGCCATAATATTTTTAAATAATCAGATAAAAACAACCAATTAAAGATATTGCTAGAAATACAGCAAATTCCATCGAAGTGAAGTACACCAATGGCGGGCAAGATGCCCACACCACAAGAGTTTTATCATTTGTGTCTGTACGCCATTTACCTGCAATCTGCTGTAATCCCTATAAATATGGTTTTAATATTCCAGAAGGTTCGCGTAGCATCTTTGTCAGGAGAAGCCCAGAACGCCAAGTCAGAGAGGGATACTGAGTTAGATACAAGTTGAAAGAAAACTGGTATGATTACTTAATGTCTGACAAAAGTAATTTACCAGGAAATCAAACATATGTTTATTTTCCCTGGTTATAGTTATAGCTTGAGAAAGCCAATTTTTAATTCATCAGAAGTGATAAATTACCTATCGGTTGATCTGGTCGCAGCAAAAACAGTATTTGATTGCTACCTACTAGCAAATACCCAGGCACGTTGCGGATTTCATCTGAGATTTTAGCGGGAATTTTTAATAAATTCTCCCAGTTGTAGACAATCCTTCTACTATCAGTGATGGAGTATAACAAGACCCATTCCAATCAGCATCGCTACCTAGTGCTACTAATTGTTTGAGAATTGTATAAACGTTACCGGCAACCATTGTATCTTTAACACGCCCAACTATCTGACCGTTTTTGACACGATAACCCAAATCAATATTGATGGAAAAATCTCCAGAAATGCCGTCGCCACCACCTAGCATTTGATCGACAATTAAGCCATCATCCATTTGATGAATTAATTCTTGTAGTGATGCCGAACCAGGCTGGATCAAGAAGTTAAATAAGCCAGGGCTAGGATAACTGCCAAAACTAGGACGAAAACCATTACCAGTAGTGTTAATACCTAGTTGTTTTCCTGTAGTGCGATCGCAATAAAAATTTTGTAAAATTCCGTCTTGGATAAAAACTAAAGGAGAGGTGGGAGTACCTTCATCATCAAAAGGACAACTATAAGGGCCAGCTTGTGGGTCTTGGTAGAGGGTGAGACTGGGTGACATCACTGGCTTACCCAGGCGTTCTACCCAAGGAGAAGCGACTTCCAGAATCCGCTTGCCATTCAACGCTGCTTGTGCAGTCCCCCAAAGCATATCAGCAGCTTTAGAAGTAAACAAAACTGGAACGCGGCCGCTGGGGGGTGGGATGTTTTCTTGAGACCAATCTAATCTTTGTAAAATTTGATGAGCTAATTTTTCAGGATGCAGAATATCCCGTTGGGTTTGTCCATCAGCAACGCTGAGAAAATCATCGCCCCGGACCCATTCGGCGGCCATGTAGCAACTGAGGGTTGTATCAGTGTAGTAACAATCTAAACCTTGACTATTGAAAAGTCTAGTAGTTTCCACATCACATTCCCAGTCACTGTTGCACAGCACATCTGGATAGACATCACGAATCAGAGCGATCGCTTCTTTGCCCCAGTTAACCAATAGTTCTAATGGTACGGCTGACCCGACATCTGGATAAGATGGCTGAGAATTCTTGACTAACTCCACAGATTCTGGTTGATTCAGCTGACTCAAAGCCAAAGCTCGTTCCACCATTGTTTGCGCTTCCACAGAACCATAAGCTACCGTTAGCCCTGGTCGCCCATTGTGCCACAGTCGTAGTGCTGTGCCTTCAGATTGGCTAGTTTCTAGCTGTTTGAGACGGTTAGCCTCAAAAAATACGGGGCGAGAGAGCGATCGCGACTGATAGACCTCCGCAGCTTCTGCTCCCGATTTGATAGCTAGTTCTAGCAGCTGTTCTGCTAGTGTATCTTGTGACAAGTTTTCAGAACCCATGACCCTCGGTGAATTGTGGATTTTGAGGTCTAATCTTGCTGCAAATGAATGAACGCAGACAATTATCCCAAATCATTGGTGTTCATCTGCATCTATTGACGAACGCCATTTTAAAATGCAGATGGACGCAGACAATTATCCCAAATCATTGGTAACTATCCGCGTTTCATCCACCAAAAAATTCTCCGAAAATCATTCGTGTGTATTAGTCTGTATCAGTATTTGCCATTTGACTAACTTATCAATCCTCTCGACTTACGCAAGATTTAAATTTTGTAACAGCCAAAATCCAGTGAAAGAGTCTGCTTGAGGGTCAGACTGGACACCAATAAAATGCACTCCATTAGCTTTTTCTTTGGCTTTCTCATAACCTTTGGCTTCTGCTAAAGTTTGGGGATTTTTGATATTAGCCAAAATCCAACTTTCCGTAGCACCAGTTTCTAAAACCAATCTTTCCCCTTGTTTAGTGTCAAAATTCAAGCAAGCCAACTCCAAACCCGATAGCCACCCAGCTATGGGTAAGGCTCTAGGTGAGAAAATTAACACACCAGGAATGCGAGTTTCAGGAGAGACATTAGCCAATTCCAGGGGAAAAGCTTCACCAAAGCCAATGTCCCATTCTGCCATTTCGGCAAAATCAGCAGCTTGTAGGCTAACAAATGCCCACTGCTTGCCTTCTAAAGCATCTGGTAAACGTTGAGGTAAAGGGCTGTCTAAACGCACCGAGAGATTAGTCCCGCCTTGATACCCTGGTTCTTGAGGATAAACTTCCTCCATGCGCTGTCTCAACCATTGATTGAGAACTAGAATCCGGCGGCTAGGTTGAGCGGGAATACCCACATCCTGGCAAGCTTTAGTAATCATGTTGCTCATTTGACGGCGGAAAAAGCGGATTCTGATTGGTGCTTCCCCTGCCTTGTTAATTGCCTCCTGTAACGCCCTCCGCAACCAACCCGAATTTACTTGAGTACTGGGGCAATATTGTGCATAACGAAACAAAGATTCCGGTTTTGTCCGGATATCTGAAGGACTTTCGCAAACTAAAACTTCCCAAACTTTTTTCTGATTTTCGTCCAAAATTGGACGAGAGTAAAAATCAATTTCCCAAATACTACCCATGTTTTGCCGTGAAATTCTGGCGACTTTATATTTTCTTATATTTTCATCATAAGAGGGAATGGGGACTAGGGAGTGGAGAGTGGGGAATGAAGAGTGGGGAGTGGGGAGTGGGGAAAATATGGTGACTTCCCAATGACCAATGACCAATGACCAATGACTAATGACTAATTAATCTGGGAATGGGAAAAAGAGTACAGGATACCAACTTTGACGCAATACTTCCGCCGCAAAACTGGAAACTAACCATTCTTGGAGTTTACCGATTGTTCCTGAAGAGACTGCGATCGCGCTAATATCACTCATGAGAGCTGTATCGAGAATCTGGGTGAGATAGTTTCCTTCTAGGACTTCTGTGTGAACTTGTAAATTTACCTCCTCCAACTCGGCTTTAACCTTAGAGAGGGTTTCGTCAGCCTGCTGTGGTAGGACTTTTCTGGGTCTTTCTTTGGGACTTGTATTCTCTAAAACCCAGCAAAGCTGACACTGTTGGAGATATTTATCAGACTGATTTTGCGCTAACTGTTTCACCTGTTGCACCAGATAGTGCGACACTTTACCATCGTTATAGGGAATGAGCAAAGAGCGAAACAGGTGCTGACAACGCAATGTTAATTCTTCTGTAGTATAGGCAGAGAATAACTGAGGACGCACCACTAGTAAAGGAATCTTGGTTTGGCGGGATAAGTCAGCCATCGTACTACCAACTAGTTTTTCAGTCAGTATGCTGCGAGTTGGAGAACCCAGGATAATCAGTCCAGATTGATATGCTTGGGCTACCTTCAAGATTGTCTCAACTGGCTTGCCTGATTGAACCTCTATTTTTACTTCTACATCAGTCGGACTTTGCTCAATCGCTTTTGCTAGTTGGGTTTGAGCTTTTGCTATTTTTTCATTATCCACTTGGGGAATAATGCCTTTTTCCCACAACGGCACAACGTGTAGAAAAACAATTTGCTTTATTCCTGCCAGCTTTAGACTCGAAATAAACTGTGATAGACGATGCAACCCATCAGAAAAATCTGTGCAAATTAAAATTCGTTCAAACATAGATATTTAATAAATAATTGCAAGTATCGGGTTTCCAGATTTCACTGGTAGAAAATTTATTGTTAATTGCGCCACAATTAGTAGAATTGTCTCACACTTTTTGTAATAATTTCAAGGTTGCTGTAAATAATACAGCCATTTTATTGAGATGAAGTGCCACCCAAAGAAGGTCAAACAATTTTAGATTTTAGATTTTAGATTTTAGATTGACCCCACAGATAAAT
>REBL01000038.1 GCA_007692755.1 Nodularia sp. (in: cyanobacteria)
CGCCAATTCCAACACCAACGCCAATTCCAACACCAACGCCAATTCCAACACCAACACCAATCGATTTAACCGATATTGGTAATCATTGGGCGGCGGCGTTTATTCGGGAATTAGTTAAAAAGGAAATAGTCAGCGGTTTTCCTGATCGCACATTTAAACCTGATGCGACAATGACACGGGCGCAATATGCAGCATTAATGGTAAAAGCTTTCAACCCACCAGTTAAACGCGCTGCTATCAAATTTAAGGATGTACAAGAAAATTTCTGGGCATTCAAGGTAATTCAGCAAGCCTATCAGGGGCAACTTCTCTCTGGTTATCCCAATAATACCTTTGGCCCTAACCAAAATATTCAGCGTGTACAAGTGCTAGTATCTCTGGTGAATGGATTGGGCTTATCTGCTGATAATACAACTGCCATTAAAACTTTCAATGACCAAGTAAAGGTTCCTAGTTATGCTAGAAATGCAGTAGCAACAGCAACCCAAAAGCAACTTATTGTTAATTATCCCAACCTGAATTTACTAAACCCCACCCGTGATGCCACAAGGGCAGAGGTTGCAGTTATGGTATATCAAGCTTTAGTGGATGCTGGACGTGTAGCGGCGATTAACTCACTTTATATCGTGAGGGCTTAATTGACGAAATTAGCCGCAGAGTTAAACTCTGTGGCTAAAGGAAATTATTTTTGAACGTCAACCTCTCAAAAATGCAGTTTTCTCTACCGCAACAATAGATATACCTATATTTCACGCCCAGTGATATCACTCTAGATGTTTAACGGGAATAGCTGTTAATTCTTTTAGTTTATTAGCAACTTCTGTTCTATGACAATGGTTGGCATTTTTTTCAGCACATAGTAATAGAATGTTACCTACTTTAGCAATTTCTGCAACTTCATCTAATTCTTTTTTTGCGGCTTCTGGATTTTCAGGTATCCAATTTTTATTACCTGATGTGTTACCTAATTTGGTCTTAGATATGTATTTAATATTATTTAAATTGCAGAAGTTATTAATTTTTTCTCCGTACCATTGACGACTCCAAGCCCGCGTAACGTTTCTGACATCAATTACATATTCAACACTAAAGTCTTCTAAATATTTTAAAAATTCTTCATAGTTTTTGCGGTTACCATATCCAAAAGTCAGTATGTATCTGTTTAAAAAATTAGAGTCTTCCATTTTCTTCCCTGTTAATTTTCAAATATATCTAAAGGACAATTATTTTTTTGCTAGCATTGGATAGAATAGCCCAATGATCATGAAAGTATTCTTGTGGTTTTTTAAATTGCCTACTATAAAGTATAAATCTTTTTTTGCCAAAAATTCATCTTCTAATTTTTGTCTAACTTTTTCTAAAGCTTCTTTTTCTTTGTCTTCTGATGTGTTACCTTGGGAGGCTTTCTTACAATTTCTATAAAGTTGTTGAATTTCCCAATCGCTTATTGATAGGCGATGCTTATCTCCATCTCTAGACAAAAATTCATAGCCAAACTTATAAGGTATTTTTTCTATTTCTACGGAAGGCTCAAATAGATCGCCTTGATCTAGTATAGCTTGCTGTTTTAGATTCCATTCTCTGTCCGTTTTCTCGGAATAATATTTTTTTATAGTTTGAGGTTTTATAATACCGAGTGATTTTCCTTGCTCTTTTATCTCTCTAATAGATTTAAATTCTAATGGAAGAACTAATGATTTCCTTTCTGCCCAATCTTTTTTTGTATCAATTTTCCTAACTATTTCTATTGAAGAATCATTTATGCGATAACTTTCTTCTCTATAATCTTTTTCATTTCTTTCAATTTCAGCACTTATAATAGACCATCTGGGATAACGTTTATCAAAGTCTAGTTGACGAAAACGAATGGGATAAATACGAATCCATTGTTGGGGTTTTTCATCATCATCCAACAAAATTCCTGCTGTGCATACAGTTTCACGGTATTTTGTACTAATTGAGGGATATGTTTTTGTAGCAATTAAAATTTTACTTTTTTTCATATTGAAATCAATCGAAATCTAGAATATAAAATATAACACCTCGTAATAAATTTTATTACAGCAGGGGTGGGATTGTAAATCAGATAGCCATTTATCCCAAATCCTCATTATACATAATTGCACTAAAGCACTGAGTATAATCTTCTTGTCCCCATTAAAAGTTCCTTTTCTCATTCCTGGGATCTGCTTGCAGCAGCGCTGAATGGAAAGCACAAGCTCTGCGATCACGATCGCATCATCCCCTCCAGCACTTGAGTTATGCTGAATATGAACTGTAACAGGGGAAATTGCACCTATCTTGTTCGGTTCTACCACTGTCGCCAATACACAAAAGAATATAACCTCATAGGTAGTAGTTAAATGCCTAATTTAAACGCTGCCGTCGCTCTTCAATCTAGGGGTGAATACCTGTGTATCAATGGATATTGCCAAGTCTGAGTGAAATTTTAGCTGAAAGTCAAGCGACTGTGGCTAAATGCTCACCAACCAAAGCAGAGCGACAATGGCGCGTCAGTTTAGCAGCGACAGAACAACTGCTAACAAAAACTTTAGCTACTGCTTCACCTGATATAACTCAAGGATTAGTGTTAGCTGCACCCGCGCCTCTATTTAGTCAGCCAACATTAACTCAAAGTTTGCAAACTGTTACTTTTACCGCCAAGCCATTTAACCCCCTGGCACTGATGCCATTTCAAATGCCAACTGCGATCGCAGTAGCAAATCAAGAAATGGTTCCCCACGAATCAGTGCTACCTTTACTACCAGCCGACCCCCTCGCTACAGAGCGTTTTTGCTTGGTGTTCACAGATAAATTTAGATTAGTGCTGGTTTTAAAAGAAGAAACAAGCGGTGATAAAGCATTTTCATTTTCCTTTGATCCAGAAGTAGTACAGCAAGCTTGGCGATCGCTCGGTGCTAGAGTCATGCTGACTAATCCCGAATTTTTCGCTGAACTGGATACATTAGTAAAACAGTATGCTCCAGTAGAACCGGATTATCGCACCGTCAGTCACTTTAGCCAGTTGTTACTTCAGGAATTGACCGAGCCAAAGGCGAATAAGGAAGTATTAGAAGAGGCTGGAGACTGCGGACATAAAAGTGAGCCTAAGACCCAAGCCCCAGTTCCCGATGTAGAATTACTCCAAGCTTTTGCTCACGAAGTTCGCACACCCTTAACCACAATTCGCACCCTGACTCGCTTACTACTAAAACGACAAGATTTACCGGCTAAGGTAACTAGTCGGTTAGAAATTATTGATCACGAGTGTACCGAGCAAATTGACAGGATGGAGTTACTGTTTAAAGCCGCAGAATTAGAAACTTGTCCCTCGGTGAAATCTCCAAATACTCAACTTACACCCATGTCCTTAGATCAGGTGTTGCGGCAGAGTGTTCCCCGTTGGCAACAAGCGGCGCAGCGGCGAAATTTGACCTTAGATGTGGTTTTACCGCAGCAACTGCCCACAGTGGTCAGTAACCCCAATATGCTGGATCAAATCCTCACTGGTTTGATGGAAAATTTCACCCGCAGTTTACCCCCAGGGAGTCATATTCAAGTGCAGGTGATTCCGGCTGGTGACCAACTAAAGTTACAATTATCCCCTCAATTCCATTGCCAAGGAAGCAGCCCAGCCACCGGGAATGTCACACCACCAATTCGCAAAGCCCTTGGTCAACTGCTGATGTTTCAACCAGAAACAGGTACGATTAGTTTGAATATTGCGGCAACGAAGCATCTATTTCAGGCTATTGGCGGCAAATTGATTGTCCGCCAACGCCAACACTATGGGGAAGTGTTAACTATTTTCTTACCTTTGGAAGTTAGCAGTAAGCAAAAGGTTATTAGTCATTAGGAAGTTAATATCTTCCCCCCAGTCCCCCGTCTCTATTAACTTCATCTTTCTTGTAAAGCGTCTCGTGCGTGTTCTCGGTCGTCAAAGTGGATTTTTTCGGTGCCGAGAATTTGGTAATCTTCGTGACCTTTACCAGCCAGTAATACCCCATCACCAGGTTGTGCTTGTAAAATTGCCGTGCGGATCGCGATCGCGCGATCGCAGATTACTGTAGGTTTAGCAGTATCAGGGATTCCCGCCAAAACATCTTGTAAAATCCGTTCTGGGTCTTCAGTCCGAGGATTGTCTGAAGTCAGCACCGCTACATCAGCTAACTCAGCCGCAATTTTACCCATTTTTGGGCGCTTAGTGCGATCGCGATCGCCTCCACAGCCAAACACGCAAATCATCTTTCCCGGAATAAACGGCCGTGCAGCTTTGAGCAAATTTTCCAAACTATCAGGAGTGTGGGCATAATCCACAATTACACTGATTTCTTGCTCAGAACTAATTTGTACCCGTTCCATGCGTCCAGGAACCCCAGGAAATTCAGGTATCGCCGCCGCCACCAACTGCAAATCTAGTCCCAAATGTAAAACCGCACCCACAGCCGCCAAGAGATTTTCTAAATTGTACTGCCCAACCAGGGGAGAACGAAAAGTTACATCACCTTTTGGTGTATGCAACATCCCGCTTACGCCATTCGGCTCATAATTTAAATTACTCATCCACAAATCAGCGCTGTGGTCATTGACGCTATAACTCCAAACACGTTCTGAACTTAAGGATGCAATTAAACGCTGACCGTAGGCATCATCAGCATTAATAATTGCTCGTCCCTGGAGATATTCAGGACTAAATAACAACGCTTTCGCAGCAAAATAATCCTCCATATCACTGTGATAGTCCAGATGGTCTTGAGTCAGATTGCTAAACACCCCCACCTCAAACTCACACCCCAAAACTCGACCTTGCGCCAAAGCGTGGGAACTTACTTCCATCGCCCCAAACTCACAACCAGCCTTCACCGCTTCAGCCAGCTGCTGTTGTAATTCCACAGCAAAGGGCGTAGTGTGGACAGCAGTTTGTTCAAAACCAGGCCAACGAGTGTAAAGAGTTCCCATTAAAGCCGTAGATAGATGAGCTTTAGTCAGCAGAAATTCAATTAAATGAGTAGTCGTAGTTTTGCCATTAGTACCAGTCACACC
>REBL01000103.1 GCA_007692755.1 Nodularia sp. (in: cyanobacteria)
ACACCGAACCAAGGAGTTTGGACAACACCTGTAATTTTAAGTTGCTTAGAACCATCAGGCTGATCTTCACAGATACCTTGTTTTGGCATCATGTTCAGTCCTTGAGCTTCTTCGCGCATATATTTGGCGATCGCTTCATGCCCTACAATTGGTTTTTGGAATGGTGGTTGTAGCGCACCTTCAGCAGTAAACAGACTAATAGCTTTATCAAAGTCGTCAGCATTCATCGCTTCAATATAGCTCAGTACAGCAGGCTCTGTAATGCCATCAATTTTGACTGAGGAGATAGATGGAGCAGTCCGAGTAAATGCAGGTTCTTCAGCAGCCTTGGGATAGCTACTTGGACCCAAATCAGAGGTATCGAAACCCATATTGACTACAGTATTCCGCAATACTGTAATTTGCTGACCTGGATCAAGTTTCTTTGTTGCATCTAGTACTACCTGCACACCAGGAGTCATTTGATAACCAGCGGGGATAGGAGCAACTACACCCTGCTTCATCAATTCTCCCAACTCGTACCAAAAAGCTAGCTTGGTATTAACACTGAAAAACCCATAAGAACGGCTGATAGGAGCATCAGCACGATTAGCAAGATCCCGCATCACTTGGGTTTGCTCTTCAGGGGACATTTTCTTAATTTGGTCAAGCAAACTTTCTGCTAGTTGCAAGCGTGCGGCTCCAGGAGCTGCGGGAGTGATTGTCTTACCCATTTCAGTGTAAGCGTACCAAAGATATGCCAGTTGGTCATCCACACCGAGTTGGTCGAATAACGCGATGGTAGCGGGAATCGGGCTAGGAACTTGTGTATTAGAGAAGATATTCTGAGCGGACTGAATTGTTAAAGCCATATTCAATATTAATCAGAGGTTTAGCTGCTATGTAAAAAATTGTAAAATAAATCTTAAACTTTGTAAAGTTATTTAATTAAATCTTGACAACATCCTGTAAAAGTAACCTGCCATACAGTATTGCGAGAAAAAAAGACAATAAATCTAGGTGATTAATGAGCGATCGCCTTGAAGAAGCAGGGGAGCAGGTAGCAAGGGGGTTGGAAATGGCTTTGCACTGTCATATTTTGCTTAACTCCCTTCCTTGGTTTTCTCTGTCAAAAAGGTTTCAAGATCCTAAATTTATATATGGATTTTCTCCCCTGCGCCCTTTCCTCTTTTTTGGCTTTACGTAGCGGATTGATGTCTTCAAGCCCTGCGACCCAGAGGTACAGGCCACTGTGCTAAAACTTCCTTGTATAATTCTTCTAGCTGAGTAATATTTTTACTGAGGGTGTAGCGGTCTAATACACGCTGTCTAGCTTTCTGTCCCAGTAAGGTAGTTAATTCAGGATGGTCTTGAAATAATGGTAAGAGAGTTCTTAACTGCGATCGCGCTGTCTTAGTATTTAATACTACACCCGCCCCTGCCTCTAACACTTCTCCGTCTGCACCTACATCTGTGGCTAAACAAGCTATTTCACATGACATGGCTTCTAATAGAGACAAAGACAACCCCTCAACCAACGAAGGTAGAATAAATACATCAGCACCTCGTAATATTTCGATGCGGCGCTGTTCGTCAGCCACAAATCCTAACCAGATAATGCCAGATTCTGAACCATAAAATGGTTCCAAAGAAGACTTCAAAGAACCATCACCGACCATCAGCAACTTACTACCAGTCCTCATTTGTGATTGCTTCCAAGCCCGGAGAAGAGATTCAACGTTTTTTTCTGGCGCTATGCGGCCTTGATAAACAAACAAACGTTCTGCTTTGAACTCGGCTTTGATTCTAGACTCTCCTGGAGAAAACTTGACAGTATCAACGCCATTGGGAATTACGGCAATTTTCTTTTCCTTCACACCCAGACTTGCTAATAACTCGCGCTGAATTTGGGAAAACACAATCACGCGGTCGTATTTCCCCAAACAAGGCGCGTAAAGTTGATAAGCTAACATCTGTGTTCCCGATACAAATTTTGCCCCCTTCCCAGCAAAGGCTGTGTGAAAAGTAGCAATCAGAGGCAAATTCAATTGTTCGCAGATTTCCGGTAGCACAAAGTCCAGGGGCGATAAACTTAGAGAAGCATGGACTATATCCGGCTTGATTTTCCGTAGCGAATCAGTTAATACCTTGGTCGCTTTAAAACTGGGTATTGTGTAGACCTGGGATTTATAAATGAAGGGGAGGGAAACTTCTTGGAAGTTTGCCCAATTGTCAGGTTGAGATTCTTCTTGGGCGAAGTGGAGAAAACTAACTTCGTGTTCCCGGTGTAAGGCATTTGTAACTTCTCGACTGTAGGTGACGTTACCACAAAAGGGTGATTTCTTTCCAATCCAGGCTATACGCATTCTTTGTTAGCTATTTTGAAAATCGGGTTTGTTACATCAATTTTTTAGTTGCTTGACTTTTATCCTGTGGTAATGTTTGGCTATTTAAGTTGCATAAAAATCCACACTACTCCAGTCAATAAGCCAAGCTTTATTACTATTTAACCAGTGCATTGCCAGATTTAACTTATAAATATATAAGTTGTTAATAAATATTTTTTAATAAAAAATTTTTCTTGCTAATATCAAATTGATACTTAGCAAGTCTATGATAAATTTTGGCTGGACTTAGTTTAGCACGAAAGCACAATTTTTCCGGAAATCGCTGTTGCTAGGAATGTATTGAATTATATCTCCTTTAAGTCTGATAACTACTAATGGGAGTTATAAAAAGTTAATATACCTCCTAAGAACACAGTCGCAGCTAATACCCAGAAAACCGCCTGTAATCCCATAAAGGTTTCAGCTACGCCAGCTAATGCCAAGGGGAGAGTTAAGGCAATATTAATCATATTATTTTGTAAACCAAAAACCTTACCACGCATATCTGGAGGGGTTTCTGTTTGAATAGCGGTTTGCATAGGGATACCGACTAGCGCCCCAAACACACCCAGCAAAGCTATTAACAGCAGAATGATCCATAGTTGTGTAGTGAATACCGACAGACCAATCAAAGATCCTGACATCCCTAAGCAACCGGAGAGACTCAGTTCGGAGTAGGAGAAGCGCTGACCAAACTGACCGAGAATTGTCGCCCCAGCCGCCATACCAATACCACCAAATGCTAGTAAAAAGCCAAACTGAGATGCTTTTAAATTAGGAATTATTTCTGCCATCCGCACAGCTAGAACAGTTAAGGCGGCAAACACAGAAAACAAAATAGTCAGTTGTAGTAAAGCATTACGGACACGAGAATTAGCTTTGAGGTAAGAGAAACCATCGCGCAAGTCAGAGAAGACGTGCGGAAATTCTGTGTCGGGGTGGTGGGGTTTTTCTTTAGTCGCCAACAGCAATAAAATGAATCCAGCGATCGCATAACTCCCACCGACCAAAATTTCCTTCCCTAATCCACCACTACCGCCCATGTTTAGCCAAAGTGTATCAGCGATCGCTAACAGGGGTTCCCCAATCGCAAAACCCACAATCACCGAAGCCATCATGGTTGTTGTATACAGAGAGTTAGCCGAAAGCAAATGCTGTTCTTCCACTACCAAAGGAATTGCCGTTTGTTCAGCTGGGGCAAAAAACTGAGTCAGAGTAGAGACTAAAAAAGTCACACCCAAAATTATCCCAAAACCCACAGGTAACATCCCAATCGGTTGCCAATCCTGAGTTAACCACAGCCAAAAAGGAATTGACAACACCAGGATACCGCGCCAAGCATTGGTGGTTACCAGGACAGTTTTTTTCGACCAGCGATCCACAAATACACCAGCCACCGAACCAAACAGTACAGCCGGAATCGTAAAAGCCATCATTAAAGCTGATACCCAACCGCTAATGCTTTGATCACTTCCCTGAAACTGAGTATTAATCAAGCCAATCATCAGCACCAGATAGACTTTATCTGCCATCTGGCAAAAAACTTGACCACCCCAAAGAGCGAGAAAATTAGGATTTCTGAATACAGGTAAAAATCCCTGCTGTTCCCCATTTGCTGTGTCAGCATCTGCACTAGACCCATCTAATTGTGGTAATGCTGTTTCTGGAGTAGCGGTGACTGACAAACTCCGGCCATTGCTGTTTTCGACGGCTTCGGGTTGTCTGGGAACTTCAGTTTTTGGCCTTGCCAATGTCCGGTTTTGTTCATTTGGAGAAACATCTTGTGTAGACTTTTCTGGGCTATTTGTAGACTTAGGAACAGCACTCAAGTGATTCTTGACTGTAGGATCTGATGCCCTATTCTGTTTTTTGGTGTTTGGTGACAAAGGGAGGATTTTTCTATCCAAATCAGACGGTTGCATCATGGTTAGCGGCAAAATAAGAGTCAATCAAGGTAGCAGAGCGAATCGAGCGACCTAAATGGTATTGAGCATACTGGCGCAAAATCTGCTCAACAGATAACCAGCCATAATTTTTGGCAGCATCCATTTGCATTATCTCTGGTTGTGAGAGATGTTGGAGCATAGATAATTCTGTAGCATCCAAGCGACAAGAAATTACTGGTATGTCTTGCCGATGAACAACTGTTTGGTAACCTGAGTTGGGGTCATGGGCTGATGGAGTCAGACGAGGCTGATCTCGAGCTTTTCGCAAACTTTCCCAAGCCTGTAAACAAACTGTACCACCAGCGGTTACACTAAATCCCACCCGCCAGTTAGGGTCTGTAAAGTCTGGAATTAAGGTCTTCTGAGTTAAGCAACAGACTTGTACTTGAGGTGACAATCCTGCGAGAGCAAAAAACTGAAACACTCCATGAGCTAAGTGAGCATAAATACCAGATTTATCACTCCTGGGCAATGCTTCCAATCGATGAAGATATTCGTTGAGTAACTGATAAAGTTCCTCTTGGGGTTGTTCACTCAAAGCTTGACACAGGACTATTTCTGCTAAATACTGACCTGCGGCAAGTTTGCCCAAATCTTGAGCCAGACCTGGATAAGTTTTGACAGTTTGTGCTTGTGTAATTCTATCGAGCGATCGCCCTTTGGCAATCAGTAACTCATTGACCACAAACATACCACTCCGGCCACCAAGGCTAGAGTTTTGCTTGCGCGCCCCTGGTGCAACTGCTTGAATCAAACCGAATTCTCGTGTCAAAATTGTCACTATCCTGTCTGATTCTCCCAGCACTTGGGCTTTGAGATTAATTCCTGTGGCTTTATAGGTTCTACTCATTAGTCATTAGCCATTAGTCATTAGTCATTAGTCATTAGTCATTAGTCCTTAGTCATTCTGTGAGAACAAACAACCCATGACTAAAGACAAAAAAAACCATGACTATTCACCTTTTCCCAGGTTATCGCGCTGGCGGATTAAATCGATACTCCGAGACGTGCCTAATCTGGTCGCACCAGCAAGGATTAGCTCTATGGCTTCATTGTAGGTGCGAATACCCCCAGAAGCTTTAATTCCCACGCTGTCTTTAGTAATTTCCTTCAACAGCCGCACATCCGCCAAACTAGCGCCGCCATTCCAACCTGTACTGGTTTTTAAGAATGCCGCCCCTGCTTCCATACAGATTTCCGCAGCCAGTTTTTTCTCAGCATCAGTCAGCAGGTTAGTTTCCAAAATCACCTTGACAGTTTGCCCAGTTTCCTCGCAAATTTCCGCAATCTCGCGGTGAACCGCTTCAGTTCTGCCCGCCTTCAACCAACCTAAATTGATCACCACATCTAGCTCAGTCGCCCCATATTCCGTAGCTTCCTGAGCCTCATACAGCTTAACGGCTGAAGTTGTCGCCCCCATAGGAAAGCCAATGACTGTACAAACTTGGGGCTTTTTGCCGTGGAGGAGTTGTGCGGCTTGTTTCACATAGGAGGGGTGAAGACAAACCGCCGCAAAATTAAATCTGTCTGCTTCTTCACACCATTGCTCAACCTGCTCTGGAGTAGCCGTTGGCATCAGCAGAGAATGATCGATAAATGGCGCAATATCAATATCAGAATAGTCTGCTGCCATCTTGTGTTTTGCCAGTGATTATTTATTAAAGTTTATAAAAAATTAAGACATTTCTTAATATATATATTAAAACACATTTATTTTGACTTGATCCTGAAAATAACCTGCTGACAGAAGAGGCTGGGGAGCAGGGAGCAGGGCGCAGGGGGGAATTTCACATGACTTTGCAATTATTTTACTGAACTTCTTTCCTCTTCTGTGTGATTAGACAGTTGTAAATTTCTGAGGCTGAACAGACTTTTTCACTTTAGTGCCTAAGAAATCGAGAATAGTTTGAGCTAATGCCTTTGATGCCAGATAAGGTACACCATTACCAATTGTTTTAAACATATTAGTCAGAGACATATTCTCTGGAAGGGCAAAATTTGCGGGTAAAGATTGAATAGCTAAAGCTTCTGCTACAGAAATGCGCCGGACTTGGTAGGGATGTAAATGTACTTCATTATTTCCATAGCAAGCTGTGGGAGAGTAACGCCATCTATGCAGACGTTTAAAAGATTTCTTAGAAACATCTCCTTCATCCACAGCCGCAAATTTGACTATACCTGCTCTGGGTTTAAAATAATGTTGAGTATTGGGATGATGCAAAACATCATTTTTTCTAAACCAGTATTCAACTGTTAGTTGTTCCGGTATACCTTTAGGACAGGATATTATAGAATTTTCTTGAAATATTTCGCACTTTTGCCAAGGGTAATTAAACACCTGTTTCTGAGGATATAAAACCTGGCTTTTCCAAATAAATGCTCCTTCTGCTAGTAAATTATCCCTAGTTATTTCTATTGCTCTATCATTGATTAAATTATCTCGAAAACCAACAAGAATAATTCGTTCTCTATCCTGTGGTACACCGTATTCAATAGCATTAATTAACCGTTCTGTTAATATATATCCTGCTTGAGTTAATTTTCGCTTTAAAGATTCAAAAAATAAACGGTGTTTTGTTGTCCGCCATAAACCTTTGACATTTTCAAATAAAAAGAAATCTGGTAAATTGCGACAAATTAATTCTACGTAGGAATCTGAAAGTTTACCATTATCTCCTAATTTGCCTTTATTTTTTCCCCCAACAGAGAAGTCAGGACAGGGCGGTCCACCAATAAAGCCCACAATATTATCAGACTTGCGGCAATCTTTGACTAATTCACAGATGCGTTGTGCTTCTTTCCCTGCAATCAGTTTGCTTACGTCTGCGGCTTCCCCATCGTGATATCCATATTCTGCCTGTGGGAGTTTAAGGATTTCCCGTGAATAGCAATATGCTGTGATGAATGGTTTAAATATTTCGTTGACGTAGACAATATTAAAACCGCTCGTTTCAAAGCCTAAGTCGAGGAAGCCTGAACCAGAAAAAAAGGAAAAAATACAAGGAGAAAAAGTCATTAAAAAACCGAATATATAATCTAATATTATTAGATTATAGCAGATATTATTATGTTATCTTAGGCTATATTAGTTAATTTGAGAAAATTTTATTTATATTATTATGTCCTCATCTGACTGGAAAAAGTTTTTATCAGAAGGAAAACGAGCAGTTGAAATAGTTCGTAAAGGTTTAATAAATCGCGGCATTAACGCTGGAGAATCTGTAATTACTGAATTTGGTACTGATGAAGATATTCCTGTGTATAGTAACGATAATCAACGTAAGCTATTTTGGATATCCGTTAAGGGTGTTTCAGGTAGAATAGAAAATTATCGTATTTTGCCGATTGGTTATAAAGGTTGGATGTGTGGAGAAGTAGAAAGCAAACAATGGGTTAAGCCACCATCTGCTATTATTTGGTATTGTTTAGCAAGTGGAATGGCTTGGGGTGCTATTCCTCCTAGTAGATTAAGTACTCGTTGGTTTATTTCTCCTGACAGATGGGGAACTGTTGTAGACAAACGCAAAACCAGTCAGTTAGGTCGTACAGTATACGTTTATCCTAGTTGGCTTGTACCACCAGCAGCTATAATAAGTAAAGATGAAATTATCGCCTATATTAATCAGTTAGCACAACAAGAGTAATTGTCAATTTAAGCCATGCATTGAGGATGATTTAGATTATGTCTGAACAATTTGTAGATTTGGACGGTATTTTTAATTTAGCTTTAAAACAAACTGAAGACCTAATTAAACTTGGTTTTGATATTAGTGACCCTTGTGTATTTACAGATTTGGAATGGATAGCGAATAAATATCCAGAAATGGCAGAGCGCTGTAATAATACCTTGCTAGAACTGATTAAAAAACAAGCTGCGGCTACTCCTGCGTTTGTAGGTGCTGGATATTCTCATAATGATTTAGATTTTTTTTAAAGATTATTCTCACGCAAAGGCGCAAAGGCGCAAAGTTTGTATTATGCGTCTTAACGGCTTTGCGCGAAATTATCCGATAGTTTCAGGTTGTGGTTGTGGCGATAAACGCTTCACGCCTTGCTGAACAAAGGCTGACAAAAAACCCATCTGCTGGTTTCGCTGAAAGACGTTTTGCAAAGTTTGCCGCAATTTGTCTAAATTCAAAGCGTTTCCTGAATCTAGGGCTACTTCCTGCTGTGCAAAATATTCAACTAAACTTAACCCGGCTACCCTGGTAAGATAAGCTGCACTGACACCCTGCACTACACCACCTGCAACGAAGGTGACGGCGTTAGTTTTGAGAACGATACTCACCGCTTTTGTGGAAAGTTCTACTAACCCTAGTTTCAGCATCAAACTTCCCATTGTTCCGGCTACAGTTTGCGCTTGTTCCCAGGAAAACTTCTGCTGATAGATATTACCTAAATCCATGACCATCTGAGCATTAATTGCCGCAGTGGCGAGAATATCCAGGGCTGGGACTGGGTTTGCAAAAGCAGCAGCCGCAGTTATCCATTGATATTGTTCAATAATTGGGGTGGCGCGATCGCATCTCGTTTCATTTAGCCAGTGTTTTGCTTCGGCTTTCAACAACTTGGCTGTTCTCAAAGTATTTGTCCACACCAGTTGTTGTCCTTTCTCTGCCAACAGGTCACTTAATTGCTGTGTTAACTGTTGGATGTCTGGTGCTGGTTGTTCCATCCACTCTTGCACAGTACCATCAGCTTCATGCTTCCGGACTTTAAGCGGAATGGGAGAAGCCGCCGTTGCAACTACATTTTCCGGCATTCGCTGTTTTAATGACAGCAAAACACTCGCACGTTCATCTGCTAAATACTGGTCTTGTTTGTTGAAAACTAAAATAGCAGGCTGATTTGCTGCTTTTAACTGCTGTAAGCTTTGAAATTCTGAGTCTGTCAAATCACCGTTGGTTAGGAACAGCACAAAATCAGATTGTTGAATTTCTGCTAAAACAGCCGCATCTGAATTGTCAGTCAATTCTCTAAACAAAGGCTGTGTTTCGCAAAAACTAACTTTTGGCTGTGTTTCTTGCCAACTGCTAGACTCCAGCACTTGAATTAAACTGCTTTTACCCACAGATTTACCACCAGTCACAGCCAATTTAATTTCTTGTCTGTCTAATTCGGGCAGCAATTGGGCAACTTTTGCTCGTAATGTCTCTAAGGCTATGTGGTTCTCTGCTTCTATTGCCAGTTGGTTAATTACGGTTTGAGTTGTAGCGATCGCACTTTCGGCTATGGCTCGATCTACAACAATACCATCTAGCTGCTCTAAACTATTTTTCGGGCGATTTTTCTGGAATAGCCACAAACCACCACCCACAGCCAAAGCACCAACTAAACCAAACTCACTCAGCTGCACTATCGAATCATGCCAGCTTTGTAATATCCACAGGGAAAAGGATAGTCCCAATCCTCCCACTAAAATCGGTCGCTGCAACTTCACAACCATGATTCTCCGCGCTTTTTGTCAAGTATCTCTTTCAGAATAGATCAAAACTCTGCCTTTCCATCTTCAACAGGCGAACAGACACACTTTTCTTCATCTAAAGCAGCTGGTAAGATTAACTCCCAAGCTTGACGATATTGTGTAGAACGAGGTTGGCGCTGTCGTTTGTTCGTCTCGACAAGGTGGATCTCACTACCATAATCGATAAATACATTGACTGGAAAAATATAGAATAAATCAAGTTTTTCTATATACACCAGTGCAAAATCAAAATCAGATGGCTTATATGCTGCTCGAACCATGATCCGCCGATTTGTTTTAGTGCGGCGGTTATCTACAACATAATTACCAGAAGATTCATCAAACCAAGCGGACTTGACTTGAATTTTAACTAGATTTCCTTCTACATCAAATACTAAGTCGTAGGGTAGGCGATCTCCCACAGGTTTCAAAACTCCCCAACCACGCTTGAGGGCATGAAAAATAGCAGCCTGTTCTGCTATATCCCCTTTGAGCTTTGTGTCCATTTGCTCATAGCTGATATCAGCATAAAACAAAACCCTGAAAACTCTAAGGTTCACAGGGTTTTGCTTTGTCTTTCATTTGGTGGCGGGAAGTGGATTTGAACCACTGACCTTCGGGTTATGCCTACCAACTACAGTTTTCACTGCCCGGATATTCCGGTTTGTGGTCTGGACTGTCCCTTCGCCCTCGTCTATCATTTCTGATTCCGTTAGGGTGCCTGCCTTCCAGTCTCTACACCTTCTCCATTTCTGGAGCTTGGTTCGGGATTACCGCGCTAGTGGCTTCCCCGAGTTTGACAGGTAATCATACGCAAGTTTCTTCGCGTACCGCCCACTACAAGACTAACTAATAAGCGCTTAGTTGAATCTTGCGAATCGAGCCCGACGAGCTACCAGACTGCTCTATCCCGCGTCGCCTCTTGACTTCTATAGTATAACCACAAGCTTTTAAGTTTGTCAACTATAAAAGTGATAATTCTCCAATTACTTCTAAACGCTTGTATTTTCCTAGAGTCATAAACTTCTCACAGAGGCTGTCGGCGGCACTGGGACTCATCCAACCCATCTGCTGAAGCAAGTGGATCGCCACGGCATATTTTGCTCGTTTGGCTCCATCCATGACTTTAATCGTCAATCCCATACCTTCACCGAGTCTGCCAATACATTGAACTCCTTCGGCACCCGATTTACTTACCAGTTCCCCTGGAGCTAAACGCATCAGTTCTGTGTCAAATTCGCCTTCTCCTGCCACCATAGCTGGATGATGAGTCATGGCACGGACAATCCGCTCCATATCAACATTGGTACTAGAGGCTAAGAGAGCATACAAAGATGCCATTTGACTGATTTGCATGAGATAGGTGGGTGCGCCGCAGTCGTCGTGAGCGCTGAGAAATTCCTCGGCTGGCATTCGCAACAGTTCTGCGACTTTGCCCAAAATTAACTTTTGGACTGGGTGCTTGCGTTCCAGGTAGTTATTTAAAGGCCAATGTCGTTGTTGACAAACAGCTAACATTCCGGCGTGTTTACCAGAGCAATTGTATTCCAGTGGGTTTTTTTTACCTTCAGGAATCGGACATTGGAGTGCGGTCGGGTCAAGGTCGGCCCGCCAAAGAATATTAAATGCCTGTCTTACCTGTTCGATTGTGCCTTTGTGGGAACTGGTAATAATGGCTAAATCGCGATCGCTGAGATTATAGCGTTCCAGTGTGCCTGTGGTGGTGACTGCGAGTGCCTGAAATGGTTTGAGTGCTGAACGCACAAATGCCGCAGTTTCAGAATTGCCGGCAACGGATAGAACCCGTCCCCGTTCGTCGCAGACAACAGCCTCGACTATATGCCTCGATTCAGTAATTCCTTCCCGTAGTAGCCGGACTTCCAGGGGTTTGGCTTGAGTTCGTTTTCCCATTGTCATGGGTTAAAATTTATTACCTTTTTTTATGAATTAGTACAGCAAGGTGGCTCTAAAACTACCGCGTAAAAACGCAATACAGCCGAAAATACAACTATTAGTTCCTCTTCATTGGTGATTAGTCGTTAGTTACTAAACACCAATGAGGATTTATGACAATTGCCAAACTATAGTACCAATAAGAAACATTCCCGCCAAGCCAGCAGAGGTAAATTTTAACCGCTGGAGAATGGGTTTGATTTCGTATGACACAATCAGGCGATCGCGCATGATTACTTCCTGCGGTTTCGTCCAAGTTTGTCCGTCGTACCACCCCGACTCTTCATAAAATACGGTGGTATTGTAGAGGCGATCGCGTACATAAAGCCAGCCCAAAAACAACCGCAATAGTACCAAAATTACCCCTAGACTCGCTGCTGCCGCACCACAGAGGATGAAGTGGGCGAGTTGCTTGTGTGGGGGGAAACTAGCTGCTGCTACTGGACCGGCTACCAGCCACGATAAACTCCAAATCCACAGCATTTTTGTGATGTACTCTTGCCAATTTAAGATGCAATCACAAAATAGCCAGGAAGTTTTTAACTCTTCGTATTCATTCAGCGGTTGTTGGTCTGTCGGAACTGGACAATGGTCAACCGAAGGACTCATCATTGTGGCTTACCCCCGCCCTCATCAGAATTTGTCAGAGAAATGCGTTCTGCATGAATCCAGAATGCTTCTAAATTATAAAATTCTCTCTCTGTTGGCATCATGATGTGAACAATCACTTCGCCATAATCTAGCAGCACCCAACTACTATCGGCTTTTCCTTCGGTTTGTAAGGGTCGTCGTTGCCAATCAGTTTGGACTTTAGCTTCCACTGATTCGGCGATCGCCCTAACTTGCACCCTAGAGTAGCCAGTCATGATCACAAAGTAATCTGCCAGATAAGATACATCTGTTACCTTAAGCACTAAGATATCATCAGCTTTGCGGTCTGAAGCTGCTTCGGCGACAGTCAAAGCTAAATTATCACTCACCTCTTTGGTTGGGGCCTCTAGTCCTCTGAGTGCATTCTTGATCTCCGAGACAGACTGTAATGGGAAATTTCCTTGGAAATAATCAGACATTAAACCTCAGGTGTTTTATCCCTTTTGTTAGAATTTTGTCCAATCACTTACCTGCAAACAACAAAATTGAATAACAAGTGTATGTGTTGGTTTTTTTGAATACTAACAAAAAAACAGGTGTCTATGGGGTTATATCAAAAGTAATAGCCCTGTATTTTGTGCTGAGACAAATCAAGCAATGACTTTCCCTGCAAGGTTCCAGGTAATAATCTTCGTCTAGCCCAACAACCTCATCCTCAATATTTATATATAATTCTGGGTATTTCACCACCAAAAATTTGGGTTAAAAAACATATTACTTTGGCTAAAGCCATTCTGTCACAGCAAGTCGCCTCACAAAGACAATAATCCCCGTGCGTTCACGCCGGGGAGTGTCAATTATGAGTAATTAGGATATTTTTGTACTCAGGAGAGTTTGACACATAGCAACCGCCAAGGTGGTTAGGACAGGGCAAAATTCTCAAACCCAGTCACAGCGAGTATTTCACTTTTGACTTTTGACTATACCTCCTATTCCTGAAGGAGAGAGGATTCCTTAACGCTTCATTGGGTCGATGCTCCCGAAATAGTCTTACCATCCCTCGACGTTCGTTTAAAGTCTCCCAATGCCCTATAGCGACTAGATTCATTTGACCAGAAAGCCGTCTGAAAAAGCTTGTACTGAGCAGTTCGACAGGCTCACTGTATCACTTGTCGAAGTGACGGGGCTTGTATATCCCATTTTTTCGATCAAACTTCCTGCTTTGTGACTACTGGAGACTCAATTCCTTGACGATTTGCGATCACTGAGTAAAATAAATCTTCATAGTGATTTAAGGCTTGCTCAAAGGCGTATTGCTCCATAGCATATTGACGACTGTGAACACCTAAGTCTTTGACTTTTTCGGGGTGGTTGTACAAATCTAAAATTGCTGTTGCTAAGGCGTTGGAGTCTTCTGGTGGTACAATCACTCCTCCACCACTTTGTCTCACAGCTTTTGCGGCTGTGCCACTTTCGGGTACAGATGCAACCAATGCTCTCCCACTGGCAAGTAAAGATTGAATTTTCGATGGCATATTGAAAGACACTACATTTTTCTTCTGCACTACTAAACCAACATCAGCAGCTGCTAACATTTGTGGCAACTGTTTGCGGGGTTGAAACGGCAACAGTAAAACGTTATCTGCACCGCAGTCTAAACAATGCTTTTGTAATCGCTGCAAACCTTTCGCTTCACCCACAATCACAAAGGCAATATCTTGAACGTGGCGTAACTGAGAAGCGGCTTTAACAACAGTTTCTAAACCTTGCGTCAGACCAATATTCCCAGAATATAGCGCGACAAATTTGCCATTCAGGTTATGTGCCGCACGAAAAGGATTATTTTCTGGAGAGGAGGGGCGAATAAAATTCACATCAACCCAGTTAGGAATTTGCTCGATTTTCTCAGGTGGTACACCCTTAGATATCAAATTTTCGACAAATCCATCGGCAATAACGCTAATTTTTGAGGCTGTGTGATAAGCAAATTTTTCTAATGCAGTAAATATCTTGATCAGTAATTTATTTTTTAGCAGTCCGACATGAATCGCTGCTTCAGGTAAGATATCTTGAAGATTTAACACCACAGGGCAGGCGCGTAACCATCCTAAAAGGGCTGCTGGGACACAAACAGGTAGTGATGGCGATGTTGAGAGAATAACATCTGGTCGCCAGCCGAACAGAGCAGGTAAAAAGCTAGTCACAACAAAACTAGCATCTAACAATACTCGATCTAACAGATTGGGTTGTGGACGAATCCAGATATAACTGCGTTGGATTTGAACATCGTTTTTGTATTCATTCAAGTACAGTTTACCCCGGTAACCCTCGTAAACTTGACGTTCAGGATAGTTGGGCATAGCAGTGATGACGCGCACTTGATGCCCACGCTTGGCCAGTCCTTCTGCTAATTCTGTCATCAACGGGGCTATGCCAATTGGTTCTGGATAGTAGTTGTAAGAGTAAATTAAAATACGCATAAAAAATTATTCAGAAATTTCCTGGCTTTTATGGTTAATGAAAATATTCTGGGGAAAATGATTGTTTCCCTCTTTGATGCTTCCCATATTTAATCTTCTCTTTAGAGGTTCTTTAATAACAGGAGTTTTCATTAAAGATTTAGTAAATTCTGTCTTGACTACTTAAGTAAGCTTGCTGTACTGGTTGTGATATTTTTCCTGGTTTAAATGTATTTTTTGCTGTTGAACCTCAGTATTTTACTGATAAAAAATTTGCCAGATACATTTTAAACAATAATTGACAGCGGTTTATGAAGAGTATAAAAATATAGTGTGAATTTTTCACGTAATTTTTATTGATGTGTTGAACATAGCAAACTTTGCTGTTGATGGCTGGGGCATGAACAGTGTTGCTTGATTCATCTTGATATTCCACAGGTAAATTTTAGAGTCAGTAAATACTTAGGTATAACTTTAGCTAAGTTAGCATAAATTTACGAATTGAGCAGAGGTATCATAAATATTGCTACCAGACAAGGGTAGCTTCTATTAATAGTGTATTTTTCTCTGTTGCAGGATCATTTAGCATATTATGAAGATTTTGTAAACAATACGGTTAGCATTAAACAAAGCTGCTGCGTTCGCGCTTCGCGTGCCGGAGGCGTTCGCTCCATAGACATTCACCTCGATCTCACTATCATGAACCAAGAGGCAGGGGAAGTTTTACCCACGAGTGAGGCGAATCATCACTGAAATAGCTATACTCCAAAGTGATACCCTCACTATATACTGAAGTTTTCTAGGGCTGGATTTTATGACATCCTACGCAACCTCCTTTGCCAAGGCGGAAATGAGTGAACTCCGGCGGTTAAAAGGCTTACTACCGCCAGAATTGCAGAGCTGGGTCACGGTTGAAGGTACAACTGAGGTGAATCCACCGATGATCCGTTGTGAAGAAATTGGTAAAGACCAAGTAGAAATTCAAATTGACTTGGTGAAATGGGATGCTCTGGCAATGGATCAGCGCAATCTGCTGTTCTGGCATGAAGTTGCTCGCATTCAAAATGATACGATTCCCAAAGATGGCTGGGAAATGGCAGCGTTGGCCATTGGTTTAGGTGGTGCTGTCGGCGAATTGTGGGTACAGGATGGATTATTACTGGTCTTAGCTTTGGCACTATGTGGTGTCTCTGGCTGGCGATTGTATCAAAAAAATAATGGGGAAAAGCAAATCAGAGAATTGCTAGTTGCTGACGAGAAAGCGATCGCGCTAGCAACTCGCTTTGGTTATAGTCTCCCTAACGCCTACAAGAGTCTGGGTAGTGCCTTAAAAACTATGATTGATAACACACCTAGCAAGCGCCAACGGTCTCGCTACGAAGCACGACTTTCTGCCCTCAAACGCAGTGCCAACAAAGCTAAAGCTAAATCTAGGACTACAGATGAAACTGGACTGTAGAATGCAGTCAGTAGCTGGGGTGGGTATTTCCCACCCCCAAAAAATATTTAATTACCGAAAAATTGGGTTTCCAGCCCCTTTGTTCGACAATGGCTTTCAATTCATAGTTGATTTAACATTTTATGAGTTTGAGGTATAACCCGTACCTGTGGTACAAGCCGCTTCATTAAAGCTTGCCACATCAAGACTTGTTCAGGCGCAGGTGCTAATACAGGTGTTTCCGTAAGTTGTTCAGACGCTGGTAACGGTGTGACAGGTTGTAAAAACACCGGGATATCTGGACTGACATCTGCCACCATTGCAGCCGCACGTTCCAACTCGGCTGGAGCGGTGTTCTGAGAAATAATTATCTTGACAAAAATATCTAGATGTGCATCTAAAGATAATTGTAAAAATTCTGTATGTTCTTGCCAGAGACTTTCGCCACTCACACTAGGCAGTTTTAAATCCATGCCTACAGAATCTAGGTAGGGTAAAATCATCGCCAACTGTTGAGGGCGATGTCCTCCAGACTCTAGATATATGGGTAAATTAGTAAGCGATCGCACTTGAGGCAGAAATTCTTTTAAGAAAGCTGCATGAAGAAGGGGTTCGCCGCCAGTTAAGCTAATGCTATCGTGTAGACAAGGTAAATTTTGCCTTTCAACCCATTGCATTAAAATGGGTAGAGGGACAGGATTTGAGTGAATTTCAAAGTCGCGCAATCCGGGCGATCGCTCTATCCGACAAGTAGGGGGTGCATTCCAAGTGTGGGCGCTATCGCAAAAGTGACAACGCAAGTCACAAAAAGCAAAGCGAATAAAAAGTTGACGTGTCCCGACATTCAGTCCTTCCCCTTGAATAGCAGAAAAGACCTCAATCAGACGTGCTGTAGGTGGAACCGTAGTTTTAACAGTCATGGGATAGTAGCAACGCGATCGCGCTGCGTTAGCACATAAGAGGGGTTGTTTTTTTACTTCTTGTTCTATTGTGAATCGTCGCTGGCAATCTCTGCTCCCATCCTCAGTAACTAACTACTAACTATTCGTGTTGATGCCTACTCAATTAATTATCATCTGAGTACGAGGTTAAGTAAATTACCAGGATAAAATAATTTTTGGCAGTTTAAATTTACATGGCAACGAAAGTGCAGAGCTTCATGACTAGCCAACCCACACAGGAAGACTTTCCAGTTTCCTCTATCGAAGAAACTGTCATAGTGCAGGTGCCAGCGCGGTTAAGCGTGCTTGAGGCAGTAGCCTTTAAGCAGACCTGCCAAGACTTAATTCAAAAAAATACACCTCTCAAGCAAATCATTATTGATTTTCACCAAACTACTTTTATGGATAGTAGTGGTTTGGGTGCTTTGGTGAGTAATTTCAAAAATTCCCAGGAAAAAGGGATTGCCTTAACTTTGCGGAATGTGACTCCTCAAGTCATGGCAGTGCTAAACCTCACAGGATTAGATGAAGTTTTCCCCATTGAGTCTAGCAGTGAAAGGCCACAAATAGAAACTGACAAACCCACAGACAACCAAAAAAGTAATTCTCGCAAAGTAGAGCCACTACCAACCACTCATCCCTCTGTGGCATCTTGGATGAAACGGTTCATAGACGTTCTTGGCGCACTAGTGGGTTTGGTCATTACCGGATTTTTGTCGATTCCCATTTTAGTCGCTATCCAAATCGATGATCCTGGCCCTATTTTCTTTAGTCAAATTCGCTGCGGTTGGATGGGCAAACGTTTTAAAATTTGGAAATTTCGCTCCATGTGTGTAGATGCTGAAGCGAAGAAATCCCAAGTTGAAAATCAAGTCCAAGGTGCGTTTTTCAAGAACGAAAAAGATCCTAGAGTAACGCGGGTAGGGCGGTTTTTGCGGCGAACCAGCTTGGACGAATTACCACAATTTTGGAACGTCCTCAAAGGAGATATGAGCTTAGTGGGTACTAGACCACCCACACCTGATGAAGTAGAACGCTATGAAGTACCAGAATGGCAACGTTTAGACGTTAAACCCGGTATGACTGGAGAATGGCAAGTTAATGGGCGATCTAAAGTACGCAGTTTTGAGGATGTAATTCGCCTAGATTTAGAGTATCAAAAAAATTGGAGTTTATTATACGATTTGAAATTAATTTTCAAAACTGTAGCAATTCTATTTAATAAAAATAGTGGTGCTGTTTAGTTAATTAGCTTAATTTCTACTTTGTTAGTAAATCGCCATCTATTTTCATTTCTAAATATACCCAAGCTTTTTATTAAGTTTGGGTATTGCTTTTTTAAGCGCATAATTACTATTAAGTTTTATTTTCTTAAATAGACCAATATCGCAGCTTCTATTTTAACTCTATCTGACTGGTCTGGTGTTTGGGCGATGCCTTTGGCAAGCGTAGCGATCGCTCTTTACCTACGATAAGCTAAGAAGAAAAAAACCATCGCCCTAATTCAGGGGAGGCTCATGTAAATTTAAACCTTCAATAAAGTGAAAATCTTTAAGATTTAAAGTATATAAATCAATCTTATGAACCAATGCCGTTGAAGCAATCAAAGCATCGGGGATACTGAGTTTATGACTTAGAGAGTATGTTTCCATCAATTTAATGAATTGAGTAGATACCATGACATCAACAGAGAAAATATGAAGTAACCTTAAATGTTTCTTAATTTTCTCTAATTCGACTTTATTAATAGCACCATAATATAATTCAGCTTGAGTAATAGCACTAACAGCTAATTGATTTATCCCCATACGACGCAGATCATAGATAACCCTAGAGTTATTCTTATAAAACTCTATGAGAATATTAGTATCACATAAAATCATTTAACATCTTCTCGCCATGCTTCTTGACGAATCGACTCAGTAGTAACATTTCTATTTTCCCACAGCCCTGCCAAAGAAAAAAAATCTTGCTCATCGTCAGATATATTCGCCTGATCTTCCATTACTTCTATAGAGTTAACAAAATCTAAAGCAGAAAGAATCTTATATAGCATCTCTGCTTTTTCCTTATCAGCCACTCGAACTATTAATTGTTCCATAGCATAATTACTCTTAATTTTCATCTTTTCTTTAATTTAACTATATCTGACTGGTCTAGTGTTTGAGCGATGCCTTTAACAAGCGTAGCGATCGCTCTTTTTAACGTTCGCGTAGCGCATACCACAAAGGCGCAGAAAACACAGAGAAAGGGGCTACTTTAGTAGAGATATTAGAACTTTAATTGGGAATACTGAGTAAAGCGCGAGTATTTGCGGCTTTTATCGACAAAGCAGCTTTTCACGGGACATCGCGCTGCTGAGGGTTTACCAACGAATAAAAAATTATGAGTTTAGCACTTACAGTAACTTTTGCGCTTGCAGATTGGATTGCGAAAGGCTTGGCGGATGGAACTTTTGAAAGAGTCGGCGGTGTAATTCGAGAAGTAGGAAACAAACAAGTTGTCACCTGGTTACGTGAATATGGATCAAATAGTTCTGCTAATGCAGCTATTTCAGGAAAAGGATTAGCTGATGTTAATGGGCGTTTAGGTAGTATGGAAAGTCAAATAGGGAAAATCGGACAAAATATACTACTAAATCAAGGAATTTTGCAGATAACTACTGCTGCTAGTGTACTTAATCTTGGTGTTTCAGTGATGGGTTTTGCCGTCATTGCACAACGCCTTCAAGAAATAGAACAACAACTAAAACAAGCACAAGAACTGTTAAACAAAATTAACCGCAAAATTGATTTGAGTTTCTATGCTAATTTCCGTGCTGCAATCGAATTGGCAATTAATGCCTTCACCATGAATAAACCTGAAAATCGGAGAAGTAGCGCCCTCCAAGCGATTAACCGATTTTTAGAAGCAGAACATATTTACACTGAATATACAGATATAGAAATTGAGCAACAAAGCCAAATTGCTGATGAGTTTTTGCTGACTTTATCTTTAGCCTACTTAGCTGAAGCACGTTGTTATCTGGAATTAGAGGAACACGAAACTGCGCTTCGCCGACTTCAAGAAGGAGCTAGAGTCATTAGTTCTCGTATTTACAAATATGTAGAAATTTTGCTTACTTCTAACCCAGCAGCATATTTACAACCTCAGTTTAGAAATGTGATTTCTTTGCGAAGAATGACCCAAATTTATCAATGGATTGATCCAAATTTAGATGAAAATGCTGTCTTTGATTTGCAACGAGAAAATTTGTTTAATATGGCGCAAGATCCTAATAAGTGGTTAGATTTACTCCCAGCAGCAATTTTAACTCCTGTTGAGGTTCAAGGAGGTTGGTTTGGACCAGATCATAACGATTTAAAGCGAGAAGCGGATAAACGTCTTCCCCAAGTATTTGAAGTAATGGAATCTATGATTGAAACCAATCGCCGATTTGAATCATACCAGACAGAAATACAAGCCGTATCCCAACTCGGAATCAGCTTTCATGACTGGCTGAAATTAACTCCATCTACAGAAATTAAACCAGACGGTGCAGAATTAATGTATATCATTCCCTCTCAATCGCTAGACTTACAATCTGCTATTTGAATTAATTTCCCTCTCTTCCTCCGCGTCCTCTGTGCCTTTGCGGTATGCGCTACGCGTAAAGCCTACGGCATAGCTACGCTTAAAGCGGAGCTTTCGCTTTAGCGATACGTAAAAAGAAGGCGAACATTTGTTCGCCTAATCATCATCCTGTTATGGTATAAATCGATTCAAAGCCAAACTTTAATAAACCTCATCCTGGCTACCGATAAGTAGGTCAACATAATTAAACATAAAACCTTGACGATATAGATCCCCGACTTCTCTAAGAAGTCGGGGATCTGGGTATTACGTTTTTTAAGTTTGAGCTACTTATCAACCAACACAATCATCATATTACTAAATCTTCGCTTCTTCCTTGACCAACTTATCCCAACCCATATCTTGCAAATTAGTATTCCGACGTAACGGACGAG
>REBL01000282.1 GCA_007692755.1 Nodularia sp. (in: cyanobacteria)
ACAAACCATGTAATAAATCGAGAAATTCTTGTTCTTTGGGGTCTTCAGGTTTAAAATTTTGATAAGTATTTTGCAAGATTTTATATTCTGCACTACCCAATGGTAAAGAAAAGTCGTTGCGGATTTTATTAATGGCTTGGTCTAAAATACCTGCATTAATCACCACGATTTCGTCTGGTTGGCGACGAATTAACCGCAAACAAATTCGGCAACATTCGTTAGCAATCCGAATTAATTCCCGCAGCACACCACCACTATTTAAAGCGATATTTTTGGCTATTTCCGGTTCAATTAACTCTGGTTGAATGCGTTTTTGTAGAATTTTACAGAGAATATCAAATGTTTCTTGACGTGGTTGGATATCTGGCTGGCGACTATCACCTTTATGAAATAACTTTAAAACAGGCATAACCACAACTTGGTCATTCGTTTCGTTTTCAATAATTGGCTTAAGTGCAGTTTCTCGCAGTGCCGCAATCGGAATTGTGTAAATAATCCGAAACCCTGGTAAACACAGGGCTTTAATGTTATCTTTATAAATATTATTAACCACACTCAAGTCAAGCTTATCTAAATCATCAATAATCACTAAGACATCTTTTTTATATGCTGCTTGAATTGATGCTGCGATAATATTTAGCTGGGCAACTAATTCAGATATTTTGCGTTCAAATTCCTGTTTAATTTCGTTGCGAATTGTCGAATCTACTTTTAATTTAGTGCTAATTAATTGGAATATACTGTTGTTGTTACTTGCTTCAGCTTGGATACTATTTACTTCAGTCCGAGTGCGAGTGGTAAACCATTTTTCTAAACCATCTTTTGTCGATTGGGGAATATTGACTTGACGTGCTTCTGCCTCCAGCATTAAATTTAGTCCAATGGCATACAGAATGTTAATGTGATTCACATCAGACATTTCTATCTTGTCAGCAATGGAGAAAAACACCACAAAATATCTATCATGAATGTTGCGGCTAAATTCTGCCAGCAAAGTTGACTTACCACAACCTCGATGTCCCGTAAAAATAATTTTGCCATCACTGCTAGGACTATCTTCAACCAGTTGTTCTAACTCATCAATAGTATCCCCACCATAATCAACCCGGAAATCTCTCAAATCTCTTTCCTGGGACAAAGGAAGCAATTCTAAGTTGCGGTAGGCTTCTTGAAAGGACTTTAACAAATCTTTAGACATGGAGATACAGCTTCTAAAATGGCTATCTATTCATATCATGGCGGTAAATGTCCTTAAAATAGTAAATTGATAAATTTATTGTAGAACTGATAGAGAGCAGTACATTTCAGTTTCCTGCTCCCTCTCCTTAGTAAGGCTACCGTGTACACAGAAGTCGAAAATTCTGACGCTGATTCCATATTCCGCCAAGAACTAAAGTTCATGGCTAATAGCAAAAGTCTACTAAAGTAGACTGGATTCAGTTTTTCCTTGAGTCCTCTTGAGAGGACTTGCGCTATGAGACTCGGAATTAATTCCGAGGCGGGGTCATACACTGGGCGAATATTTGTGTGTACACCGTGGTTCCTTAGTAAGGAGAGGGTTGGGGTGAGGTTTAATGAAGCTTACTGAAAAAATTAGATGTCGCTAACGTTAAAACAATAGAGAGGACTGAAGTCCTCACTACGAACCTTGAACTATTTACTCCGAAAACTCTGCCAATTTTTCCAATAAACTCTCTGCTAAATTTAATAATTCCCCATTGTTGATATCAACATTTTCGTCCTCACCAGCTAAAAGATTTCTCACCAGACATAACCTGTCACTACTTTCGCCAATTCTCCAACATACTTCTAAATTTACGGCTAAATCAAAAAGAGAACGCTCTCCTAAATTTTGCCTGATTCTAATCGCTACATCATCACTACTGACTAAAAATTCCTTAATAGCATCTAATAACTTATTACCTAATATGTCCTCATTTCCCCAAGTTTCTAGCCAATTACTATCGGCATCCTCAACATAAAAATGAACAAAATCTACTCCGTAAGTTAGCCAGTCATGTTGCATTCGGCGGGCTGTTGTTAAAGCTTGAGCAAATTCTTCCACAGGAGTTTCGTAGCTGTGAGTTTGTTGTCGGTTAGCCATAAAAGCTGTGATGAGCTGATGAGTATGTAGAGGAAAACACAAATATTGAAATATTTAATTGTTGAGAACATCAATCAAATTTCAAATATTTGCCACCAGAAAGATAGTCACTGTTGTGCAGTGCTATGTTGACTAACTGTTTAATGAAATTGGCATCCTTGGGATTGTAACTTAAAAATATTCCTCTCTCGATTTCCCATGAATGCAGTGTGTTTTGCCAAAAATGATACTTTTGATGATTAAACTCTTCGGATACACTGGTAACTTGAATACATAGTGGTTTGTGCTGACGACTACTCACAATTAAATCTGTTGCCATAGACAGGTCGGCAATATAACGCTTCCACACACTACCTTCACGCTGCACAATATCTTGGGCTATTGCTCTAATGATATCATCATCTCCCTGATTAAATTCCCCAGACATGAGTTTTTGTTTCCAAATGTAAAATTTGGAGTCATTAGCATTTATCCATTTGGGAAAAAGATAACTATACCAATATTTCTCATTTGGGGTCATCTGCTCTAACTTAGCTTTTTGTTCGGCTTCCGATGATGATGATTTAATCATCAGCCAAATGGTAGAGTCTGTAATTACTTCTAGGAGAAAGGCGAGGACAAAGGGTTTAGCAGTCAGAGAACCTGGCCTAGTATTTTTTACCCATCGGTTAATTTCATCTAATTTTTTCGACAAGTTAGGGTCTATCGAGGAAGCTTGCTCGATAAGGGATTTTAACTGTTCCTTAATCTCTTGTGCTTGCAAACGATGCCCTACTTTCAATAACTAACGCTTCGGTGAATACTTTATAACTAAATTAAGTGGTAAATGTCTTGTAAAAAAACAATGCACCATAGACTGTATATTCTATTCTATCCTGGGCAGGATATAAGAATTTTGGGCTAATTGCCATACCAAAACAGTTGGGTGTGGAATTACTTGTGCCTAAAATACTGTATCTCTTAATGAAATTCAAAGCAATCCTGCATAAATTTGAGGACAAAATAGTTCTCAGTCACAACGCTATTACAGAGAAAGGACAATTATGTCTCAACCAACGATAGAATCAATCCTACAAGAGAAGCGCTCATTCCCTCCTACCAGCGAATTTGCCCAAAATGCCCAAATCAAAAGTTTGGCAGATTACCAACAACTCTACGCCCAAGCCAAAGCCAATCCGCAGCAATTTTGGGCGGAATTAGCCGAAACTGAATTAGAGTGGTTCCAAAAATGGGATACGGTGCTAGATTGGCAACCACCTTTTGCTAAATGGTTTGTCGGTGGTAAAATTAACATTTCTTATAATTGCCTGGATAGACACCTGACTACCTCGCGCAGAAATAAAGCGGCGCTGATTTGGGAAGGGGAACCAGGAGATTCGCGCACACTAACTTATGCCCAATTACATCGGGAAGTGTGCCAGTTTGCTAATGTGCTGAAGCAATTGGGGGCGAAAAAAGGCGATCGCATTGGGATATATATGCCGATGATTCCCGAAGCGGCGATCGCTATGTTAGCCTGTGCGAGAATTGGCGCACCCCACAGCGTGGTATTTGGTGGTTTTAGTGCGGAAGCTTTGCGCGATCGCCTCAACGATGCAGAAGCTAAAATAGTCATTACGGCTGATGGTGGTTGGCGTAAAGATGCGATCGTTCCTCTAAAAGTAGAGGTAGATAAAGCCTTAGCTGATCATGCTGTCCCTTCCATTACAAATGTGCTGGTAGTCAAACGCACCTGTCAAGAAACAAAAATGGAGCCAGGGCGTGACCATTGGTGGCATGATTTACAAAAAAGCGTATCAGCCGATTGTCCGGCGGAACCGATGGACAGCGAAGATATGCTGTTTGTCCTCTACACTTCTGGTAGCACCGGCAAACCAAAGGGTGTTGTGCATACCACTGGGGGTTATAACTTATATAGTCACATCACCACCAAATGGATCTTTGACCTGCAAGAAACAGATGTATATTGGTGTACTGCCGATGTCGGTTGGATTACTGGACACAGCTACATCGTTTACGGGCCGCTTTCCAACGGTGCAACGACTTTAATGTACGAAGGTGCGCCCCGTGCGTCTAATCCTGGCTGCTTCTGGGATGTCATTGAAAAATATGGGGTAAATATCTTTTATACAGCTCCTACCGCCATTCGGGCATTTATCAAGATGGGTGAACACCATCCCAAAACCCGTAATTTATCTTCTTTGCGTTTATTAGGAACAGTCGGCGAACCCATTAATCCAGAAGCTTGGATGTGGTATCACAAAATCATTGGTGGTGAACGCTGTCCGATTGTGGATACTTGGTGGCAAACAGAAACCGGCGGTATTATGATTACACCACTACCCGGAGCCATTCCCACCAAACCAGGTTCAGCAACTCTGCCTTTCCCTGGGATTCTGGCCGATATCGTTGATTTAGAAGGTAACACTGTACCCAACAACGAAGGCGGTTATTTAGCAGTACGTTATCCTTGGCCGGGGATGATGCGGACAGTCTACAATGATCCAGAACGTTTTCGCCGCACTTATTGGGAACATATCCCCCCCAAAGATGGTAACTATATCTACTTTGCTGGTGATGGCGCAAGACAAGATGAAGACGGCTACTTTTGGGTCATGGGTCGTGTTGATGATGTCTTGAATGTCTCAGGTCACCGTTTGGGAACGATGGAAGTTGAATCAGCCTTAGTTTCTCATCCAGCCGTTGCGGAAGCTGCGGTAGTGGGTAAGCCAGATGAACTTAAGGGTGAGGAAGTTTTCGCCTTTGTGACTTTAGAAGGGACATATCAAGCCAGTGAGGAACTGATTAAAGAACTCAAGCAGCACGTTGTTAAAGAAATTGGCGCGATCGCTCGTCC
>REBL01000138.1 GCA_007692755.1 Nodularia sp. (in: cyanobacteria)
AAGTGGACTAAACTCAGTTTTTTATTGAGTCTTCTTTAGGGGACTTGTGCTATGAGACTCGGAATAGCTACGCTGCGCTAAGACTTGTACGTACACGATAGCATCGTTTGCACCGGAGGGGGTTGGGGTTCTTGTACCTCATAACACCGGGAAGTGCTGTATTTAAACCTCGCATAACCAGAAGTCATAGCGACGCGCAAAGCAATGCAACCCCATAACCTTTGGGTATAATACCCTATCGCAGTAATTAAGCGAACTTGATGTTTTCCCTACAAGAGTTCTATTTGATATTTGTCAATGTCTATTTAGATAAAGTACAGATAAATATATGTGCATTTGTTTTTATCTGTCTTCACCTGTAGTTCATCATTTTTTCAGCTACTACACTCATTTAACAAATTTTGTATGTATTTAAAACCCGGTAACATCAGCTAAAAAGTTTATTAGCAATGGAAAAACTAATAATAGCTGTGATCACCAAAGCCAGAGAGTTCTGTGTAAATTAATTTTATAGAATAAAAAAATATTCGTAATAATTACGGTTTTAAAAAAAATAGCCTAGCACTATTCTATTAATGTTCAGTAGGGTCTTTTAATATTATTTTATACCCTAACTTGTCAGATGCATACTCTAAATCTTCCTTGAGAGGTAATTCTTTCTTTTAATTCCCTTCTATGCGAAAAATGCCGTTTAATTAAAGATAAATTATTTATTCTGGAGAACTATATATTATCCGGACTTTTTTGCATATTTATGGATTTTTTTTGTAAGAGTTAGCTTTGTTACACACTGTGATTAAATCCCGTTTCAGTTACTACTTCCCAGTTGTGCATAGGATTATTGGTATCTGAATCTCTCCGGATTATAGAAGAGTCTTAAGAAAGATGTGACTAATAGATAGTTTTTCTAAAGGGGTGCTAGAGGCAAGCAAAATCTTTAATAATTTTCAAACATTCTCTAATAAATAGATAAGGAATATTCTGATGGATAGGATACAAAAAATTATCAGCAGTAGTGATATGACTAAATTTATTAGTGTTAAATATGTGTATGGAAAATTAGGAAATACCTTGCTAATGTTCCTTATGCTGTTGACAGCTATTTCCATAAAGCCCGCATTTGCTGAGGATAAGGCAGATAATAAACTTCTGGTTGAAAATCAAACAACTGAGTTGACTTCGGCTCAAAATATTGTACAATCTATAGTAGATAAACTGAAGTCAGAGTCACATATTAGCCTGCGCCAAAAATTATTAGCATCTAAAAAACATAATACTTCTGCTAAATTACAGCCAAGTATTAATGGTGATTTTAGTGTTAAGCTTCAACCTGAAACATTCAGCAAGTTTTTTGCCGCAGATAATCTTTTGCTGGCATCAGAAAATGTATTAGAAACCAATGATTCTGTAACTCAACAGTTATTGACTTCTAACAATAATCAGGTTGATTTGCCAAGACAAGAACAAAGCGATTTATTGCCGCAAAAACAACCTGAAACTATCGAAAAAGTAGACTCTTCAGTGCCTGTGAGCATTGCCTTTGGCGATAGTGATAGATTACGCCAAGACCTATTAATTGATCCCATCATCCAACCCCAAGAACAGCCGATTCAACGTAGACAACAAAGAGCTTACCCAGCTTCAACAGCGGGTACTCCCTCTGCCTATGGAGCTAGTCAAGGACAAGTCTATTTTGGAATCGGTTTAGTTATGCCTTTAGATGAAGATTCTGAGGGCTTTCTAGATGGTTCTTACTCCGCTGGTTTTGGGTTGGGAAATGCGGTTAAATCTGTAGGTTTGGAAGTTAATGTCAACATTGCCAGTGCGGGTGGTGACTACTTGAAAGGTGGAAGGTTTGATGTTGCTGATAGCGGCTATCTGGGTTTGAAGCTACACAGGTACTTTCCTGATGGCACAGCAGTAGCTGTAGGTTGGACAAACCCTGTGAAATGGGGAGAATCTTCCGAAAACAAAAATACTCTTTATGGAGTAGTTACTAGGGCATTTGCGCTGCAACCAAATAACCCCAATCATAGATTACCTTTAACTATTTCTTTGGGTTATGGGAATGGCGGTTTTCGGACTTTCGGTACAAGAGAGACAGACGAAAATAATGCTAACGTCTTCGGCAGTTTAGGTTTGAGAGTCATACCTCAAGCATCCCTCATAAGTAGCTGGACAGGAAATAGTCTCAACATAGGTTCGTCTATTGCTCCTTTCAAGAATACACCTATCGTGATCAATGCTATTTTCACAGACCTGACTCGAAATTTTGATAGAGGTGTAGGTTTTTCCGTCAGTGCAGGCTACGCTTTTCAGTTTTAACTGTTCAATAACCATTAAATTCATCAACAATAAACACAATGAAGAAACAACCATTAGTTCTCTCTTTGGCTTTAGCATTCTCTTTTTTCACTGCTCTAGTCGGTGCGCCTAATAGTGCATATGCTGGTAAATTTGTAGTACCGGGAACTAGTCCAGATTCTGCTACCTCAATTGGGGATAAGACTGTCGTACCAGGAACTAGCCCAGATTCTGCTACCTCAATTGGTGAGAGTTTTGTACCAGCACCTAATGTTGATGTGCAAATTCAAGCAGTTGTTGATACTAAACCAGTTCTAAGCGTTAGAGAAGAGCGTCAGGCTCAGTTAGACCAGGTTATTGCTAACATAGTCGGTCAACCTGCTCACCCTTCTATTAAGGCTTTCTTAAACGGTCAAGAAAATTCAGTAGCAGCATCTGAAACGCTCAAAAATGCCATTCTGAGCTTAGAAGTCTCCCCAGCAAAAGTAGACGCACTGGTAAATGCTTTAAGCGGACTAATAGGAGAAACCCAGAATGTGGACATCAATCGCTTAAATGATGCTGTGAATGCATACAATGAGATATTGAATGAAAGCAGTCCCGAAGTTCTTCTAGCACTTGCAAGCAATCCAGAATCTGCGGCCATTAGTACCGTGCTGAAGGAATTAAGACTTGCTCTGACCCAAAGTTAAAAGTTGGCCAGTGGTTGAAGCGCAAAATAGAAAGCGCAGATATCAAATCACAGACTGTCCAAAGTTTCCAGCTTTTGTCAAGGTACATCTTGCACCCGTTGCAATAACCCGCCGGAGGTTCAAACCCCCGTCTGATAGCAAAAGTCGTCTAAAGACGACTGGGGAAAGATGTGAATCAAGTTACATAGGATAAAACTGGAGCTTAAATAGCAGAACTGTGGACGCATGATTTCCCGTGCGTTAAAGAAAATCTGGTTCACACGAAAAAAATCGGCGGTGTTCCCATCCCATCCCTATCTCTGCGAGACGCTGCGCGAATCAGGGGTGTCTGGGATATTCCGCCGATTTAGCCATGAGTTTTCAAGTCCGGTAACGTCTGCTAAACAGTTTATTCGCAATGAAAAAAGTAATCAGAACTGCGATCGCTAGATAAACTAAATTCTGTGTAAGATGATATGTGACGATGGTTGATATGGTGATCATCAACGCGACAATAAGAGTAGAAAAGCCCGTAGTTAGTCTACCAAGTGAGCCAAAAATCGGAATAAAATCCAAAATTACATTCATTGGTTCCGCTATCAGTCTTAAACCCAACCAGATAAAAATTAAACTCAAAAACCTTAATCCCCAAGTAAACAGATGGTCTTCTCGTTGAACTCTATCCAGTGCTTGTGATTCAGTACCGGGAAATAGTCGATAGAGACGATGATTATTTCTATGGACATAGGGAACAATTTGATTATTTTCTGCTAATTTACCAATAACTGTCACATTAGTATTAGCATTAAAAACTGCATATCTCATGCGTAAATCACCAACATTTGGACTGGCTAAAGTCCCAGAACCTTTATATAGATAATTACCAACATTGGTAACGCCTGCTGTAGGGATGAGGTTTTGCTGAGATAATTGTAATGGTGTCGGTGTTGGTAATTGTACATAACCAGTGAATGCTCTACCATAGGCTTCTCTGACACTGCGGCTAGTAGGAAGAGCAAAATTGGACATATCTAAATCAAACACTCCAATCTTGGCTTCGTTAACTTTGTATGCTGCATTCTCAACGGTTGGGATAGGATTTTGATGCTTTTCTGGGTAAACAAAAGAGGCTGATTTTGTACTTCTAGATATTACATTAGTGTTGCCATGTACTGATGTCTTTCTATTGAAATCTTCTAATTGTACCCAGCGTTTTTGATAGGTAGTAGTAATTTTTTGGTTTTGAGAACCACCAACATTCGTTTTAGCGTCCTTTGCTTGTTCTTCCACCCAGCTATACATATCCACACCTCTGGCGATCGCTATATATTCTCCTGGTTGGATAAATAAATTATCGCCCAAAGTTTGATTACTGGTAATAACTCCACTGGTGATTACTAATTTGCCAATATGTTGGTTATGGGCGACATCTGACGAAATTGGTATGGCTTGCTGTGCAACTTGATTAACAATTGTTTGTCCTTCATTCCAAATCAGAATAAAAAAACAAATTATGATCAATAAGAAGCCTATACCTATACCTTGAATTGCTTCCTTAATTCTAGTAAACCAACTAACTTCTCTGTATTCTACATATTGAGCAAAATCACCGTCTTCTTCATGGTAGTTAGACATCAAGAAATTCCCCAACTCACTAATTAAGAACTTACACTTGAGAGTAAATACTAAATACGATTCATTGTTTGCAGACATTCAAGCTTGATTTTTAGGATGCCTGAATCAAGATATGAATAAATCTCACGCACCAGGCGCAAAGGCTCAGAGAATAAGAGTTTTAGATTCTCGATTTTTAAATTTCATATTTTGACTACAAGCCTGAAACGAATATTTCGTTAATTCTCGTAACCAAAAATTTGGACTTGATTAAGTCTGATAATTTTATCTTTCCCAAAAAAATCAAAAAAACACATTTTGCCCAGAATAACGCCCCAAATGCCAGAAATTACATTTGTGGTTAAATTATCTAGGAAGAAAATTAAATAAAGAATTAAAGTAGTTAAAATAAGTAGATATAGGTGATATACTATCTCTCTCACTCACCCTGGTTTTATGGGACTGCCAATTGTTGCTATTATCGGTCGCCCGAATGTGGGCAAATCCACCCTGGTTAATCGTCTCGCCGGGGAACAAACGGCGATTGTCCACGACGAACCGGGTGTGACACGCGATCGCACTTATATGCCATCCTACTGGAGCGATCGCGATTTTCTAGTTGTAGACACAGGTGGTTTAGTCTTTAACGACGATACCGAATTCCTGCCATTGATTCGCCAACAGGCACTCACAGCCCTGACACAAGCCAGCGCCGCTATTTTAGTTGTAGACGGTCAAATCGGTCTCACAGGGTCTGATCAAGAAATTGCCTCATGGTTACGCCAACAAACAGTACCCGTGTTACTGGCTGTAAACAAATGTGAATCCCCAGACCAAGGCGCAATTCAAGCCTCGGAATTTTGGAGTTTGGGCTTGGGCGAACCTTACCCCATCTCCGCAATTCATGGTAGTGGTACAGGCGAATTACTCGACGAGTTAATTAGTCACATCCCCATCGTTACAGAAGTAGAAGAATCTAACGAGATTAAAGTCGCCATTATTGGTCGCCCCAATGTCGGTAAATCCAGTTTATTGAATTCTTTTGTGGGCGAAGAAAGGTCAATAGTTAGCCCGATTTCTGGGACAACACGCGATGCCATTGATACCGTTGTGGAACGGAATGGGCAAATTTATCGCTTAATTGACACCGCCGGCATTCGCAGAAAAAAACAAATAGACTACGGTACAGAATTCTTTAGTATTAACCGTGCTTTTAAAGCCATTCGCCGCGCCGATGTGGTTTTAATGGTCATTGATGCCTTAGATGGAGTCACAGACCAAGACCAAAAATTAGCCGGGCGGATTATCGATGAAGGTCGAGCTTGTATTATCGTCGTCAATAAATGGGATGCGATTGAAAAAGACTCCTATACCATTTACGACTATGAAAAAACTATAGAAGCCCGGTTGCACTTTACAGAATGGGCAGAAATCATTTTTGTCAGTGCCTCCACAGGACAACGGGTAGACAAGATTTTAGACTTAGTAAATCAAGCAGCTGAGTCACACAAACGCCGTGTGAGTACATCTGTAATCAACGAAGTTCTTACAGACGCTGTAAGTTGGCATTCACCGCCAGCTTCTCGTGGTGGCCGTCAAGGTAAAATCTATTATGGAACTCAAGTCGGTATCCAACCTCCAACCATCGCCCTATTCGTCAACGAAGCCAAACGCTTTAATGACAATTACCGCCGTTACATTGAAAGGCAATTCCGCAAACAATTAGGATTTAAAGGCACACCCATGCGTTTGCTGTGGCGCAGTAAAAAAGTTCGGGATATGGAAGTTGGTAGTGTGAATAGAGCAACTCGCGTTAAATAAGTGCGCTCATAAGTTAGTACTGAGTAGCTGAGTATTACTATTACCGGACTACAATAGTGCATGATGATTTTCTTGTGGCACAGGCATACTTCGACAAGCTCAGTACAAGTCTTGCCTGTCCTGGGCGGGCTAAAATTACCCCCGCCATGATGATATTTATGCACTATTTTAGCGGTGTCACGTCAATTTACATACGTATTTGTGCGTTACTATTTTGCCTTGACATATCCTTAGATATAAAGGCTGTTTCCTTCTCCTTACTCAGCACTCAGCACTCACAAAAGACATGGATTTATTGCGATCGCTACCCCTGGGACTTTACTTAGAACAACCGCAAACATGGCTACACAAACTCGATCCGCGGGTTAAAATTGCTTGGTTGATGAGCTTTCTCACGAGCTACACCTTTGCAAATAACGAGTGGCGGATACTACTGGTAGCACTATTAATTATTTTTACTTTAATAGCCAGAATACCCCGGCGAGTCTGGAAACAGCAAATGGGCTGGCTGTTAACACTGTCGCTGTTTGTCTTCATGATTATCAGCATCAGTCCTGATGGTTTGGGTGTAAATTATCAACCACGCCTACCAACGAACGAACAAGTTTTAATTCAGCCAGCAAACGCCAGTAATAACGATATTGTTCCAGAAGCAACAGGCGACAATCAAGGCTACAGCTACATTCTCTTCCATAAAGGGCCAGTCAAAGTAACTCGCCGCTCAATTGATTTAGCCATCAGAGTCAGTACAATTATATTTACCGTCATTTACAGCAGTAACCTGTATCTACTCACAACTGCACCCGAAGAAATCACCACGGCAATAGAAAGCTTAATGCAGCCACTGCGGCGTTTCAAAGTCCCCGTAACTGAAATTACTTTGACTTTAACTTTGTCTTTGCGATTTATCCCCCTAGTTCTAGAAGAAGTGCAAAATTTAATTCGCTCTGTGATGACCAGGGCAATTAATTGGAAAAAACTGGGTTTGAAAGGCGCAGTTAAGGTTTGGATGATAGTAGCAGAGAGATTGCTCAAGAATCTACTCTTAAGAGCCGAACAAATGGCTAGTGCGATGATGGTGCGCGGCTTCACTGGCCCCAATCAACATCAAGTCAAATGGCACGAATTACGCCTCAAAGCCAAAGATTGGCTAGCGATCGCTATGCTTACTTTATTTTGGGGTGCTAGACTAGTTCTAGGCAATTTGGCTTAACCCCCTCAATCTCTTGTCCATTTTGCTCCACAGGCCAATAATTATGCCAATATGGAAAGAAGCCACAGCAAATAGACATAAGTAATTGCCTTCTTGATATTTTGTGCAGTTCTACGTTGCTACTGCCAGGTTCATCTGCCCATTCAGAACGAGATCAAGGTTTTGATCTCTGCCATTAAATGGCCAGAATCACTGATTTTTGCATCAGCCAACTAAAGATTCTGGCAAAAGGGGTGTATTATCTTCTGAACATTTGTACTGATTTGCGAAAAGATATATACTCCTACCTTGACTATTAAATGAATCCAGAAAACTTAGAAACTTACATAAATCATCCAACTTGGGGTTTGCTTTATCGGATCTGTATGGTCGATGAAAACCAGGATCTGTTCACCACACTTTATGCCCAACGTTTGTTTTTTTTGGTTGCAAACGACATTAAAAGTATCAAGTTTCAGTCTATAGGACGTACTGAAGCGCGAATGTTGTTAGAAAATCGATTGCGTACTCTACGCCGCAGTGGTCAATCCCAGGAGTACGAGCAACTTCAGAGTGTTTTCCAACGCACATTCCAATGACTAGTTCCATTAGCGAACGTATCACCACAATTTGGGCTTCACTACCACCTTCAGTCCGGTTGATTGCTGTCAGCAAGACATTTCCGGCTGAGGACATTCGGGCTGCTTACAACGCCGGCATTCGCGATTTTGGCGAAAACCGTATCCAAGAAGCTGCCAGTAAACAAGCCGAGTTACAAGACTTACCGGATATTACCTGGCACTTTATTGGACGGTTGCAAAGCAATAAAGCCAAAAAAGCCCTTGAATTATTTGATTGGATTCACTCAGTGGACAATTTGAAACTAGCACAGCGCTTAAATCAATTAGCGCAACAACTAGGAGTCAGTCCCCAAGTTTGTCTACAAGTGAAAATTCTCCCTGACCCCAATAAGTCGGGTTGGAGTGTCCCAGAACTCTTAATTGACTTAGCTGAACTCAACCAGTGTAAAAATTTACAAATTCAGGGTTTGATGACAATTCCACCTTTAGGATTGAATGATACCGAAATAATTAATGTGTTTAATACTACATATGAATTAGCAAAAGAAATCCACAAGCAAAACTGGTCTCACCTGAAAATGCCCGAACTTTCAATGGGTATGTCAGGAGACTATCAACTGGCAGTGCAAGCTGGAGCAACGATGGTAAGATTAGGAACCATTTTATTTGGTACGCGCACTTAAGGAATGAAGCATCAATTTTTGGTGATGGTATCAATAGCAATAGGGATGGAATACAGAGACATTTTTATTGCTACTGGAGTAATATAATACAGAAAAATTAGTTTTTATCAAGGTGACTACCAAGGAAAAAGCGGGGGAAAGTCATCTTTATTTGCAACATTCATTAGGCTATAATCTTGACTCATTATTGTGTGTGAGTTAATCTACAGGCGTTCCCCTAAACATTTGTTGAGCAACTCAAGTTGTAATAGAAGCTACAAACAACGATAAACTTACTAAGTTATCTGACCTTTGTCGCCATCAACTCTGGTTACATTAACTAATAACCAAATCCATCAGGGTAACTTTTATCAGGAGCATAACAATGAACAACATATTCAGTAAACTTCGAGACTTTGTAGGTCTCAATGAGCAAGTGGAATACGAATACTACGAAGAAGAACCCGATACAGATGGTGGTAACTACCAAAACCTGTATCAACAAGAAAATCCCCCCACAGCACCAGCAGAAACCGCTGCTCAAAATCGCCGCTGGCGGGAACCAATGACTACAATGGGTGATGATGTAGCGGCAGGATCAAAGTCTACGATGGGGAATGTGATTAATATGCCAGGAGCAATTAACGGGATTTCAGAAGTGTTAGTCCTTGAACCTCGTACATTTGAAGAAATGCCCCAGGCAATTCAAGCACTCAGAGAGCGTAAGTCAGTTGTTTTGAACTTGACCATCATGGACCCAGATCAAGCACAACGGGCAGTTGATTTTGTCGCCGGTGGGACTTATGCCCTCGATGGACATCAAGAACGAATTGGAGAAAGCATCTTTTTGTTTACGCCCAGTTGTGTGCAAGTCAGCACCCAAGGTGGAGTTATTCATGAAGTCCCACAAACCCCCGCTCGTCCTGCACGTCCCCCAAGTAGTTCCAATCAAGCCTGGGGCAACGACGTTAACCGCATGGTACAGTAACGTCAAATTAGTCAAAAGTTCAGCTACCAAAATTTTTGATGAATTTTCGAGCGGGTTTAATGAGATGTGGTATCGTACCATAGATTGATGGGTTAAACCTGCTCTTATTGACTTATTGACTATATAAATTAATGACTATTAAATTTGGCTTAATTGGTGGCGGAGTTATGGGAGAAGCGCTGTTATCCCGCCTAATTGCGCGGGAAATCTATCAACCGTCGGAAGTGATAGTCAGCGAACCTCTCGCGACACGCCAAAGTTATTTACGACAAAAATATAATGTAACTGTAACTACAGATAATGGTGTAGTTTTTACAGAAGCAAGCGAAGTAGTATTTTTAGCAATAAAACCACAAGTATTCAGTGCGATCGCTCAAGAATTAGCAGATATACTGACTATAAAAATTTCGCCGCTCGTAATTTCTATTTTAGCTGGAGTGTCCTTAAGCCAACTAGAATCAGCATTTCCCCAGTTACCAGTCATTCGAGCCATGCCCAACACCCCAGCCACAGTGGGGGCGGGAATTACTGCCATGTGTTTAGGTGCATACACCAGCCTCAAGCATCACAAAATAGCACATCAAGTTTTTTCGGCTGTGGGAGAAGTGGTAGAAGTTTCAGAAATGCTCATGGATGCAGTCACAGGACTGTCTGGGAGTGGCCCAGCTTACGTAGCCTTGATGGTAGAATCACTGGCTGACGGGGGAGTAGCAGCTGGGTTACCCAGAGGTATTGCCAATCAATTAGCCCTACAAACTGTCTTAGGTACAGCAAAACTGTTGCAAGACAACAAAATCCACCCGGCAGAACTCAAAGACCGTGTTACCAGTCCCGGTGGTACAACAATAGCTGGGATTGCCCAACTAGAACGGGCAGGATTTCGTTCAGCTTTGATTGAAGCAGTGAAAGCGGCGACACTGCGATCGCAAGAGTTGGGGAAATGAGGGGAGTGGGGAGTAGAAGAGGCAGGGGAGCAGGGAGCAGGGAGCAGGGGAGCAAATTGTAACTTCCCAATATCCCAATATCCCAATGACTAACGAAGTTGACAAAATAGCCGTTAATATAGTAAAAAGTCCGGTTGCAAATTTGATTGAGTGAATTATCCCGCACCATCTCCAGAACTTGACTTAGGGTTAATATTTCCCTTTGAATTGGATCAATTCCAACAAGATGCGATCGCGTCCCTAAATTCTGGACGCTCCGTAGTCGTTTGTGCGCCCACAGGTTCGGGCAAAACCTTAGTTGGGGAATATGCCATCTATAGAGCCTTATCAAGAGGGAAACGTGTGTTTTACACTACTCCCCTCAAGGCATTGTCAAATCAAAAATTACGCGATTTTCGGGAGCAATTTGGGTACGACCAAGTTGGACTGTTAACCGGAGATATTTCTATTAACAGGGATGCACCAATTCTGGTGATGACTACAGAAATCTTCCGGAATATGCTCTATGGCACACCCATCGGGCAAGTCGGCATCTCCTTAGTAGACGTTGAGGCAGTGGTACTAGATGAGTGCCACTACATGAATGATCGCCAACGCGGGACAGTTTGGGAAGAATCGATTATCTACTGTCCTCGTGAAGTCCAACTGGTAGCCCTTTCTGCAACTGTTGCCAACAGCGACCAACTCACTGATTGGCTGAATCGCGTTCATGGTCCCACAGACCTAATTTATTCCGATTTTCGTCCAGTTCCCTTAGAATTTTACTATTGCAATCCCAAAGGACTGTTTCCCCTCCTGAATGAGAGCAAAACCAAAATTAATCCCCGGTTGGCAAACAGAGGCAAAAGGAAGCAAGGAGACAGGGGTAGAAATGGTAGACCAGAAGCCCCTGGAATTATCTACACCCTCAGCCAGCTACAGCAACGGGATATGCTCCCAGCGATTTACTTTATTTTCAGTCGCCGGGGATGTGATAAAGCAGTTGCAGAAGTTGGTGATTTATGGTTAGTAAATAATGATGAGTCGCAAATATTACGCGAACAAATTGATAATTTTTTAGCCCGTAATCCTGAAGCCGGGCGTTCTGGGCAAATTGCGCCCCTATACAGAGGTGTTGCTGCTCACCATGCCGGAATTTTACCTGCGTGGAAAGGACTAGTAGAAGAATTATTTCAGCAAGGGCTAATTAAAGTAGTCTTCGCCACAGAGACACTAGCGGCGGGAATTAATATGCCAGCCCGGACAACAGTAATTTCCACCCTTTCCAAACGGACTGATTCTGGACATCGCCTACTAAACGCTTCGGAGTTCCTCCAGATGGCTGGGCGGGCTGGTCGGCGAGGCATGGACTTACAAGGTCATGTGGTTACAGTCCAAACACCCTTTGAAGGCTCGAAGGAAGCAGCATATTTAGCCACATCGAAAGCAGACCCCTTGGTGAGTCAGTTTACACCAAGCTATGGGATGGTACTGAACTTGCTGCAAATCCACACTCTGGAGCAAGCCAGAGAACTCATAGAACGCAGCTTTGGGCAGTACATGGCAACTCTGCATTTAAGACCAGAGTATGATGAGATGACCGAACTGCAAACCCAATTAGCACAACTTCACGAACAAATCGCCGCAGTTAATGAACATGAACTAGCAGTTTATGAAAAATTGCGGCAACGTTTGAAAGTAGAACGCCAGTTATTATCAACCCTGCAAGAACAAGCCCAGGAAAACCGGCAAGAAGAATTTGTGATGATGTTGAGCTTTGCAGTGTCGGGAACTCTGTTGAGTCTCAAAGGTAAAAACATCGCCGTATCTATACCCATCACAGCAGTATTAGTAGGAAAAATACCTAGTGGTGCAGAAGCTCCTTACTTGATCTGCTTAGGGCAAGATAATCGGTGGTATGTCGTGACAACGAAGGATGTCGTCGATTTGTATGCGGAATTGCCACGAGTGGATGTGCCAGCGCATATCGTACCACCCCCAGACTTACTATTAAACCCGGGTCAATCACTGCGTGGTAGTGAAGAAACATTTGCGATCGCGCAACGCATTCCAGAAGGCGGAGAAGGCTCAATATATATGCCTCCAGAAGTTGCCGAACAACTCAGTCGCGTTACCGCAGTTCAAGAGCAATTAGAAGCAAATCCCATCCATCAATCAGGCAATGTCAGCAAGATTTTCAAACGCCGGGCGCGTTATGTGGAATTAGAAGCTGAACTTGAACAATTACAATCACAAGTCGAGGAACACTCACAACGCCATTGGGAAGAATTTGTCAATTTAATTTCCATATTGCAACACTTTGACTGTTTAGACAATTTAGTCCCCACCAAATTAGGGCGAATTGCTGCCGCGATTCGGGGAGAAAATGAACTATGGCTGGGTTTAGTTTTTGCTAGTGGTGAATTTGATAATTTAGATCCCCATCATTTAGCAGCAGCAGTAGCCGCCTTAGTCGTGGAAACCCCTCGTCCAGATAGTAGAGTCCACTTTGAACTCAGCAATGAAGTAGTAGAAGCCTTGGCAAAACTGCGGAATATTCGCCGCAAAATATTTCAACTGCAACGGCGGTATAATGTTGCTTTGCCTATCTGGTTGGAACTTGAATTAATTGCCATAGTAGAACAGTGGGCGCTGGGAACACCGTGGACAGAACTCTGCGAACATACCACCTTAGATGAAGGGGATGTGGTGAGAATTTTACGCCGGACTTTGGATTTATTATCTCAGATTCCCCACGTTCCGCATTTATCGAAAGATTTCCAGCGCAATGCTTATCGGGCGATGCAATTAATTGATCGATTCCCAGTCAATGAGGTGGCTGATTAACCATTTTGAGTTTCAGCTAAAATCTTCCCTCCTCGCAACTTCCTAGCGATCGCATTTAAACCATTCCACCGATGTATGATCGCATCGCTGTTTAAGCCTCTTCTTTATCAGGAGAGGTTAATCCAAAATTGTAAATCCAAAATCCAAAATTGAGTGACATTTTCGATGCTGAGGATATCCTCAATTTGCTTGTCAGTGGAATTAACAAAACCACCTTAGAAACTGAACTCACCGCCTCAAATTGGATATCCACCCCAGCTAGAGGCGGCTCAAAAAGTGGTAGCGGTATGATCTGGACTAGCCCAGACAATCAATCTAGCATGAGAATCATGACTCAATCTCATGGTTCATCCTACGCCCGTGTTTACAACGGACCTGGAGGCGGCGCACCGGGAGAACAACCACTCAACGCATTCGGACAACCCGGAACTCGTGCAGAAACTCACTTTAATTTGCTTATTGAAAATCCCCAGCAGAACTATGAACTTTGAAGACATCTGGCAAAAATATGACTTTACCGAAGCAGAATTGCTCTCAATGGGATGGGAATTTCCTTATAATTATGTTCTCAATCTCAACTACTACTGGGAACTCAATACCACCAACACAAATTCGGAAGTTGCTACCACCGAACAACCCCTAAAACTCACCCTGAAATCCTGCATTAGGCTCGATATACAATTTAATTCAAATCCTCACAACTTAGAGGAAGTCCCGGCTAACCTCGGCACAATTATCGGCTGGGGTCAAGTCAGTCCCTCTCCTTGGATAGAAAACATATCTCTTTCCCCTGATGAATGGCTGCATCTATTTTTTGATATTGGTGGAAACAACAAAATTCAAGCAGTTTGTCGATCTCTTGTCATTGAAAAAGTAGCTCAAGAATCCTTAGCATTGACTTCCTAATTAATGGATAAAATCAGGAATCAAATATCATCACTAAAGCTGTTAAATCATGACGTGAGGATTTTTTGGAAGACTGAATTCCTCACTACAATCTTTTAATAAATTACAGTTATATTAAATTTTCCAACTCTTGCTGCAAATCATTGGTCAAATCAGCTACGGCTTTTCTAGCCTCCAAACGATTTTCTTTATACCCTGGATAACGCTCTGATACTGATATCGGCTCACCAATGGTAATTTTCACCCGTTGCTTACCTAGTTGTGGCAGCTGACTAACTTTATCACCTTTAATTCGAGCCACCATCTTCGCCAAAATTAACGTTGTCTCTGCAAACCTTTCAGCTGTGGGTTTTTCACGGATATAACTACCGGAAACTGCGACAAAACTTTCCACTAATCTCATGTGCCACATTCGGGAATTGGCTTCTTCAGCCACGCGATCGCCTAATGCTTTCTCTACAGGCGATAATGCTTTGATATCCTTAAACTCTTCTCTAAATATATAATTCCAACCAGCTTGTTCTACTCGCCGACAGCGATCGCTTAATTCTCCTTTAGGTTGTAAGTTAAAATATTCTTCTGAGATGCGTAAAGCTGTATTTAGTAAGGCTTGCAACCGCATGACTAAAGCGGCATTGCGGTCGCTGGTTTCTGCGGCTATCGTTTTCGCATCTGGCAAATTTTGATGATAAAATCTAGTGTAAAACTGTTCCATTAAGGAAAGTAAGTGTTCTGCTAAGGTCAACAACCTGGGATAAAGTGACTCCAGACAGCTCACCTCATTTTGCTGTCCCGAATGCACCATCAACCCACTAGAGGCTTCTAAATCAGTTAACAGGTCGGCGATCGCACTCCAAGGAGCGGTCACATAATCATATTTAATCCCAACTGGTACAATTAAAACTTGTTCCGAGCGTTCCTGCTTTTGCAAATCTTCCGCACACCAAAAGCCTAACTGGGCAATACCGGGTTCCAAAGGGCTGATAATTTCTGACAGACCATTAGTTGCACCTTCTGGCGCAGCAGCCATCGGAAATTGACCGTTAGCAAACAAATCACGCGCCGAACGTAACCCCGTCCAGTCAGCCTTACCCCGTTGAATAGAAGTCCCACCCAAACGTGAAGCAATCCAACCAACATAAGAACCAGCCCAGAGAGGAATACCCCGATCATAGATAAAATGAGCATGAATGGGTAAGTGTAGCGCTGTGTTCTGTTTTCGTGCTACTTTTGGCACGAGTTGAGAAAACAAATAGCCCAAACAAAAGGGATCATCTGTTTTAGGATGGCGAAATGCTAATAAAAAGCGCACTTTACCTTCTTGAAACTGGCGATAAAGATCCACCAAAACCTCTACGTTATCTGCTTCAATTTGGGTAATAGCTGTTTGCCAATTAATCCAACTCGGTAGCAACAGATGAAAGCCTTTCAGAACCAAGGGATTGAAGGCTGGAGGAATAAATTCTAGGGGTGCTTGTGCTTGATAAATTATATCTGACAAGGTAATTTGCTCCTGAATTGATGGAAAATTTGAGACTTAACCAATTTTAATAATTCTGAAAAGGGAAAATAACGATGCGACTGTCAAAAATTTTATTCGTCACACTCAGGGATGATCCGGCTGATGCTGAGATTCCCAGCCATAAACTCTTACTCCGGGCGGGTTACATTCGTCGCATCGGTAGCGGGATTTATGCTTATCTGCCTTTGATGTGGCGGGTATTACAGAAAGTTTCTCAAATTGTCAGAGAAGAAATGAATGCCACAGGCGCACAAGAATGTCTCTTACCCCAATTACAACCGGCAGAATTGTGGAAAGAATCGGGACGCTGGGATACCTATACCAAAGCCGAGGGAATTATGTTTTCCCTCATCGACCGTCGCGAACAACAATTAGGATTAGGGCCGACTCATGAGGAAGTAATCACCACTGTTGCTCGTGATATGATTCGCTCTTATCGCCAACTACCGTTACATTTATATCAAATTCAAACCAAATTCCGCGATGAAATTCGCCCCCGTTTTGGCTTGATGCGGGGAAGAGAATTTATCATGAAAGACGGTTATTCTTTCCATGTGGATGAAGTCAGCCTCAAGGAAACCTACCAAGATATGTATCAAGCCTACAGCAATATGTTACGCCGTTCTGGTTTAGCATTCCGGGCTGTGGAAGCTGATTCTGGGGCGATTGGCGGTTCTGGTTCGACAGAATTTATGGTATTAGCGGATGCTGGAGAAGATGAAGTTCTCTACACTGAAGATGGTAAATATGCGGCTAACGTAGAAAAAGCTGTTTCTTTAGCAAGTGATGCGGAAGTTTCAGCATTTACAAGTTATGAAAAACGAGAAACACCAGGAACAGAAACTATAGAAAAAGTTTGTAATTTACTCAAATGTTCTCCTACGCAAATTGTTAAAAACGTCTTATATAAGGCAACAGACGATAAAGACTGGACATTTTTGTTGCTGGTGAGTATCCGTGGTGATCAGGAAATCAACGAAGTGAAACTTCAAAATGAGTATTTGAAGTATCGTCAGACTTCGGAAAACTATCCAAGAATTAGAGATTCTGGCAAAAATGTCTTGAAAATAGAGCTTGTTGATACACAAGAACAAAGTAGTTTGTTTTCTCAACAGCTTCCAAAAGGCTATATTGCGCCTGATCTTAGCAATGAGTATCTTCTTCCTTGTCCACGCTTGACTAAACAAGAAATTCAAGCTGTTACAGGTTTAGAATCTCAATTACTTGATCAATTTTTGAATGCCGATTCAATAGGTGTTCAAAAAACAGACTATGATGTATTGAATGTTGGTTTATCAATTTGGGATACAATTTTTCCTCCTGATAACAGCGAAATCCCATCTACTTCTGAAACTTCTAAATCAGAATTAGAACAAAAGACTAGTTTAATGAACGCATATAAGAAACTTCAGAAACTTCTAAAACAGTATCCTTATCCTGAGTTTCTGCGGGTAGTAGATAAAACAGCCGTTGAGTTGAAAAACTTTGTCACAGGTGCGAATGAAACTGGCTATCACGTAGTTGGTGCTAATTGGAATAACCAAATTAAACTACCTGAAACAATAGTAGATATACGTAAGGCTAGACCAGACGATCGCGCAGTTCATAACCCTGAGCAAACTCTACAAACAGCCAGAGGAATTGAAGTAGGTCATATTTTCCAATTGGGTACGAAATATTCCCAAGCCATGAGCGCAACGTATACAAACGAACAAGGCGAAGAAAATCCTCTATTCATGGGTTGCTATGGGGTGGGTGTTTCCAGGTTGGCACAATCGGCTGTAGAGCAATCTTATGATAAAGATGGGATTATTTGGCCAGTAGCGATCGCACCTTATCACGCGATCGTCACAATTCCCAACATCAAAGATGCAAAACAACTCGAAGTTGCCGAAAAACTTTACACTGAACTGAACAAAGCAGGTGTAGAAACATTACTCGATGACCGTGATGAACGGGCAGGAGTAAAATTTAAAGATGCCGATTTAATTGGTATACCTTACAGAATAGTTACAGGTCGCGCTATTGCCAATGGCAAAGTTGAAATAGTAAAACGCGCCACCCGTGAAACTCAAGAGATAGCCATAGAGGAAGTTGTCAACACACTCCAACAGTGGATTAAAGCAGCGCTAGAAGCATAACAGATATCTCTTGTGGGGCAGGCATACTTCGACAAACTCAGTACAAGTCTTGCCTGCCATTGATACGGCGGAAGGAAGCAGAGAGAGTTTTATATTTAGCAGTTCCACTTGATATTTACGAAAGTTTTTTTAAGCTAGAATTTACACAACTGGCTATTGCAGATTATCAGTTAAAAATTATTGTTTATAATATTGAACAGGAGGCAATATTTCAATGGATAAATTAGAAAAATATCGTAATTACATTGAAGATATCCTCAAAGAATACAGTCAATATAAACCCTCTTATGGAGATGTAGAACTACAGTTAGTTATTGATAGAAAAATAACCATTATCAGTTAATGAATGTAGGTTGGGATGGAGAAAAGCGCATTCATGGGATGATGTTACATATTGATATTAAAGACGGGAAAATTTGGATACAACATAATGGAACTGAGAGAAGAATTGCTCAAGATTTATTAGATTTAGGTGTACCCAAGCAAGATATTGTGTTAGCCTTTCATTCACCAACGAGAAGAAAGTATACAGATTTTGCTGTAAGTTAAAATTTAGGAATAAAATTACGTCCCAACATCTATGAGTCAATGTCTCAACCCCAACTGTCTATACCAAAATCTACCAGAAACTATATTTTGCAAGCGTTGTGGGAGTAAAATGGTATGAGGCGATCGCTAAGAATACTAAAAAAATGGCTATCACAGAGATCAAATTTACTCTTACCTTACCCGAAGTCCCAGAAATCCTTTATTAGAATATTCACTACCATCAGTATCCGAGAGAAATTCCATCACTACAATGGGAATTTCTCCCTGTTTATAAGGGGTATAGCTACGTTTTACTTGCTCTCTAGGTACGGTAATTCGTGACACATAAGCCCAATCAGGTGCTTTCACCACAATTTTTCATTCACTGTGGCACAGATGCCATAATTGGTGGTAGCGAGGGCATTCTCAGGGAGTCTTCCTGCCAGTTGTAGGCTTTCATTCAGTGCAGCTGCTAAAGATGGTTGATTGACATTATCCACAGCTTCATTATCTAAAATGAAATCTTCGGTAAGAGTTCCCAGGTAATCTTGTGGGTCGAAGCAGTGACAATCATAGCAACCACAAATAAGGGATTGATTATTAATATAATATAATGTGTTAATGGGTAGGTTGGTTTGGGCTAAAGAAACACAACGCAAAATTTGAAATTATTTTAATATTTAGACTGGATATTTTAAACTCAAAACTTGCTCAGATTCAAGTATAAATTTATGTGAATCTTTACCTGTCAATTTCAGGAAATTGCTATCGGGAATTCGATTAATATATTAAAGGAGCAGATTCAAGGAGCAAGTGTAAGTACACAGAAGTTTAGATACTTCATACCTGTGGATATTTAGTTTCACTAATAGTGAGGATGCAGGGTCTGAAATATTTTCTTTTAGTCCCTGTTCGTATCCGTATTTCAAGAAACGATTATATTTACATTACCCTTCAGGTGACGGAGTAGAACTGTCAACCTAAAATTAAAGATGAAATAAAGTTACTATGGGTGCAGGATGATAAATTGCTGAAATAGCCTAACCCAGAAGATTCCTAATTTTCAATCCCAAATTGGTATTGAAACAGGCAAAATATCAAGTCAGCAAAATTTTCATACATCAAGGCATCTTGAGATTTTAAGAAACTCCCTAAGCGTCGATATCGTCTTTAAGCAGGCTGCTTCTCCAAACCACATTATCTTAGTCCTCAGTCAAGAAGGTTTTAAATATGAAAGACCAACAAGGATCTAACCGGATTTCTTCAGGTGTAATTGCAGCAGTTTCAGCCGCAGTTCTCACTTTAGGTGGTGGTGTCGCTTGGCTTGCTTCCAACCAGTCTCCTACACCTACCCGCCCATCAAATACCATTACACAGCCCACTCAGCCATCAACTACCCAGCCAGGTCAAGAGCAAACACCTAGTGTTTATTGGCTTAAACCAAATGCCACAAGTTTCGATTTGGTTCCCCAGCCAGTTCAAATAGCTGCCACACAACCCAACCAAGTTTTAGAAACAGCTTTCCAAACTTTATTAGCCGGGCCAACAGAAGGCACAGATTCTACAACCATTCCCCAAGGAACCAAGTTGCTAGGGCTGAAGAGGGAAAATGATGAGGTTCACGTTAATTTGTCTGACGACTTTACCACAGGTGGTGGTAGTGCCTCAATGATCGGTCGCATCGGACAAGTGGTTTATACTGCTACAACACTAGATCCAAACGCTAAGGTATACATTGAGGTAGACGGGGAACAATTGGATATTTTAGGTGGCGAAGGTGTGGAATTGCAACAGCCATTGACTCGTGAAAGCTTTGATCAAAATTATCCGCTTTAGTTTAGTTAACAGTTATCAGTTATCAGTCTAGGTACTGGTTACTGTTCACTGATAACTGACAACTGATTCAGCTTTTGCTATTCAGCACGCGAAAGGTGCAACCTTGCTTTTCTAGCCTTGTGGCCAGGCGATTGCACACCCGATTAAACAGCTCAAAAATCATGTAATCTTCTACCCGGTAGTAAGCGCAAGTCCGTTCATAATTTACTAACGTTTGCTAACAAACTGAAATCTTCTTGCTTCATCCT
>REBL01000102.1 GCA_007692755.1 Nodularia sp. (in: cyanobacteria)
TGACGTAATCGGCGCGGATGGGTTCAATACTCAATTCGGTTTTCAGGACTGTAGCACCTGTTTGCGGTGTCCCTAATACCCAACTGGCGAATCTTTCGGGGTGTTTTTCTGATAGCAGCTTGCAGAGATTGTCGAAAGACATGGATAATACATGGCTATTTCATTAAGCATTGTGATTATCTCATGGGGAATTAAAAATCTGATACCTAAGACTGCAATATCTGACGAATTTGATTGATAAATATTTCAGCCGCAATTGGTCCTCGAATGCGAACCAGTTGATAGTCCATAAAATAAATTTTTCCAGCTTTTACGGCAGGAATTAAACGTAGAATGGGGTCATTTTGCCATTGCTGTTTGGCATTCTCAATGGTGTTATCGCCACTTGGCATCACTAAAATGTGGTCGGTTTTAATATTTGCTACGGCTTCAACGGAAATATTCGGCCTTTCTGCTTTTCCGACAATCACCTGAAAGCCTAAATCTTCTAATAACCCAGGAATTAAACCAGACGATAAGATAAATGATTGATTGGAAATGCCGTTCCAGCCTAAAACAATAATTGTTTGCCCTGAGATGACTGGTGCTAGTTGGCTTTTAACTGTTTCCACAAGTTGATTATGAGATGCGATCGCCTGTTTAGCTTGTTCTTCCCGATTTAGCCCCTGTGCGATCGCTTGCATTGCAGGTTTCCATCCTGTTTTTTCCCCAGTGTCAAAAAATGCCGTTGGTGCAATGCTAGAGAATAACTTGTAATTTGTCTCTAGTTGAAATTTTTCACCCAAAATTAAATCGGGTTTAAGTTGCACTAATGTTTCTATAGAAGGATTATTGCGATCGCCTAAATTTACAGGTTGGCTGGTGACGCGATCGCCCAAAAACCGAATCTGCTGACTAGGGTTATCAAATACTTTACTGTTTAACAAATCCACTTCTGCATAACCTGCGGGTTGTACCCCTAACGACAGCAGAATATCTAACAATGGTGGACTCAGAGCAACGACTTTTTGCGGCTGTCCACAAATTTCCGTTTCACCACCATCATGCTGAATCACACGACAATTTGCTGCTTTATTTTCAGGAGTTTCACGACTTTGTAATTGAGGTGTGTTGCTATTACAAGCTGCCACTAAAATCAATGTACACAGTGATAGTAGCAACAGTTTAATATGCCTGAACCAAAACTTCATTTATTTTACTTGGATAAGATTACTCACTGTGTATTTGGGAATCGGTTCTAATTTAGTCCCATCATCATTTTTAATCAGGGTTTCACCTGTGACTACATCAGCCTGATAGCACTTGATAGAATCGTCAGCAATTACTGCACTCAATTCAATTCTATGAAAACATTCATCTTCACTTTGTTCAACTATGCGACAAGCTACTTTGTAGTTAAACCATTCCCAACCATCTTGAAAAATTAACTCTCTCTCCATCGCTTGGGCGGGATAAGGTAAGATTGCCCAACCACGATAAATGTCTTGTAAGCAGTTAATATCGCCATTGTAGGTAAGAATAGCTGCAAAACTTGAGGCATCAAGCCAAGCATAGTATCTGCATTGCGGCACATCTAAGACTGTAGGTGCAAAACGATGACCACCAAAATGGCTAGATTGCCAAACGCGGACAGATTCCACTCCTAAGTCAGCTACAACTGCATTAGCTTGGCGAAAAAAAGGGATTCCACATTTACCACAACGTTTGTCAACAGCGCCGTGAGTACAAATTAAGATATCTCGAACATGAGGATTTATCTCTGTACCGCCGACATCTTCCCCCGCCAACCAATTTTTCAAAACTGTGGCGACATCCTCAAGACGAGGAACATGAATTTCCTGCTTGGCATATCCCTGAGTAAAACCCGACACCGGGGTAAAAATCAGGATGCGTGTTAGTCCCTCATGGCGTAATTTTTCGTTGTGGATGAATAGTAAAATCCCATTGGGTTGGATTTCGTAAAACTCCTCCTCGAATAATCGCAAATTCTCAGGAACAGCTTTTGATGTAAATTCATTGGCTTTCCAGGGAGGCGGACATTCAATTAATACAAAGCATTGTCTATGAACACCCGTACCAATGGGATCTTCGTTGACTACCTGGGAGTGGTTCATCATCTCTAACACATCACTAAAATTGCCAAGAAACAGTCCCTAGTACCTCAAAAGGTGCGCCGGGAACAACAGCACGCCGATTTTGTGAACCTGCAAAATACTCTGTACCAAACAAATTCTTGAAGTTTAACGCCGCCCGGAAATTGTCACGATTGTAATAAACTGCGGCATCAAAACGAGTATATCCTGGTAGTGTAAAACTGTTGTCTAAATCTCCCGTTCTTTCACCGACAAAAAAGGTTCCTGCGCCAAAACCTACTCCTCTCCAGCTACCAGATTGCATAGTATATGTCGTCCATAAACTAGCTGCATTCTGAGGAATATTATTCAGGCGATTGCCAACTTCAAAGAGGTTATCTTTAGTAATGGTGGCATCAATGAGCGCATAGGAAGCAATAATGTTCCAACCAGGTAAAATTTCCCCAGCTACATCAAGATCAATACCCTTAGCTCTTTGTTCACCAACTTGAATTGAAAAATTACGGTTGTCAGGGTCAGCAGTCGTAATGTTACTTTTGGTGATATTGTATGCACCTATAGTCGCAGAAAGACGACCATCGAGGAAATCAGCTTTAGCTCCAATTTCATACTGGGTTCCCCGCGTTGGCTCAAAAGGAGTGTTGGTTGCATTCTGACCTCCTTGTGGAACAAAAGAACGGGAGTAGTTGGCATAGAGCGATAGAGTTTCGCTAGGCTGATAAACAATACCAACACGGGGAGAAAATGCACTATCATCTCCATCTTGCATAAAGTTTCCAAAACGCTGCTCAGAGGTAACGCTATCAAACCTACCGCCAATCACCAGTTTCAGGTTATCTAATAAGGTAATTTGGTCTTGTAAATAGATACCAAAGAGTTTTTCCTCTTTACGCTCACCACCAAAATAGAAATCATAGCCGTCGGGATAGGTGATAGCATCGTAGTCTGGCTCAAAAATATCCAAAAATCCTCCACTTATGGCTTGCTGTCGTCCTTCCAGAGGTTGAGCTGTATAACGAGCAAAAGAGTTTCTCACTTCTATACCTAATAAAAGCTTGTGCGCGATCGCTCCTGTCTTAAATCCCCAAGCTAAATCGTTTTGGAAGGTGTATGTCTCAAAAAATTGATCTCCGGTGTAAGCTTCAATTCCTACAGTACGGTTGTCGTCTAGCAATCCGCCGCTAAGACCTGATGACCCTTTGCGGTTAGATTCAAAGCTCGTCGTATAGCGGAATGCACTACGCAAAGATACATCATCAGAAAAATTGTGGTCAAGGTAAATATAAGCTCGTGTTTCATCAAAAAGAGTCTTAGAGAACCTGGGATCAAACAAAACTCGGCTTAAAGGCAAATCTGCCGGGCGATCTTCACCATTGAGTACAATCAAACCTCGATCAAATGTACGTTCATCTTGGAGATAAGATGCTTCAAAAGTTAGCTTTGTACTGGGGCTAATTGTCCACGCCAAGGAAGGAGCAATGAAATAACGCTCCGAATCAGTAAAATCTCGAAAACTACCTGCGCTTTCATAAGCAATATTTAGACGATAAGCTAGAGAACCATCTTCATTCAATGGCCCAGAAAAATCCAAAGTTGGGCGGTAAAAGTCAAAACTTCCTGCTGTGAAATTAATATTGTAGTAAGGCGTAGACAGTGGTTTTTTCGTCACTAAGTTGATGATTCCACCTGGTTCACCTTGCCCAAACAAAACAGAAGCCGGGCCTTTGAGAACTTCAATCCGTTCTACATCCGCAGTTTCTGGAGTAGTCCGATTGTTAAAAGAAGCACCACCCCCAGTATCTTCTCTCAGCCCATTTCTGTAATGCGTAGCACCAAAACCCCGGATGTTAAAATCTTGTCCGCGATTCCCAAAAGAACTAGAGTAGGTCACACCACCAATGTTACGCAATGATTCATCTAAGCGAATTGCTCCTTGGTCTTCAATTACTTGACGTGGAATCACTTGTATATTGGCGGGAATATCCCGTAGAGGTGTATCTGTCCTCGTTGCTGTTGACGAATCTCTGACGCGATATCCATCTTGCTGACCTGTGACAATTAATTCAATCGGCTGGCCATCTTCAGGTAATGGTTGTTCTACTTGAATTTCATTCTCAGGTTCCTCTAGTTCAGGCTGTAATGACGGTGTGGAAGCCATAGCACCTGCAATCGAGAAAATAAGACCCTCTTCTGGACTATCAAATAACGCCACAACGGGTAAACTCGCCTCACCCGCCACAGTCACCCGGATAGTATTAGCATCCAAATTTGTTACTGTGATTTCAGTAAGTCCCTCTACTGGGTTTGGAGAACTGAATGTGAACTCATCCCCACTAGGTAAACGCAGTTGAGCATTGGGAATATCTGCGATAAAACTATTTTCAGCACTGCGATTTGTGATTTGCAGTTCTTCCCCTTGAGTGGTTTGTAAAATTATCTCCACACCTTGCTCAGTGGGATTAGCTTAAACTCCTGTCACCTGTATAACCGTCACACCAGACTCTTGAGCCAGCAGTGCCGCATTTTTAGGAGAATAAATCACATCCTGAAGGCGAGAAATATCTGAATCTGCTTGCGCCGGTTGTATTGTCAGAATTGACACCACACCTACAGCCACAAGAACGTGAGATTTTTGACCCATAGCTCCACACACCATCATCACAAAATTCCCTAAACAGTTGCTAGTAAGTTTCAATAACTAGGTACAATAGAGCATTTTGTTATTGCAGGTGATTTCCACAGGGTCATTTTTGAACACTAGGCGGACTTTTTTCGCCACTGTGCTTGATAATCTTTGGGATTGATGCCAAATTTTTTCCGAAATGCTGCTGCAAAGTAACTTCTATTGGCAAATCCCACAGCGTAAGACACTTCAGCTACATTCATTTGACCTGTCATCAAAAGTTGACCAGCTTGTTCTAGACGATAATCATGTAAATATCCAAATACTGTTGTACCGAAGATTTGACGAAAACCCTGCTTCAGTTTGCGTTCATTTAACTGTAGTTGTTGTGCTAATTCAATCAATGAAGGTGGATTGGTCATATCTTGGGTAATAATATCTCTGGCTTGATAAATACACTCAATATCCCGCTTCCTCAACCTCACGGACTGTTCTCCGGGTGTAATATCCTGCAACATTTGAGCAAATTGTAACGTAATTAATTCCAAGGTCTTGGCTTCTACATAAGTCCGCCGCATCATTCCTTTTACCGGACAGTTAAGCAGTTGGTGCAGTGCTACTTGCATTGCCGGGGTAATTTTACCTAGTGATTGATAAAATGGAGACGGTGTGTCAGTTTCCAAAAAAGGTTTAAGTAAGCAAGGTAAATAGTCTTCCTGACCTTTGCTTAATAATCTCACCAGATGCGGTTCCAAACGTATTCTTACACTGAGATTTTGTCCCGGCATTTTTTGCTCAATTTCTCGTGTTCCTGGGGGAAAGTAGAATAAATAGCTTTCTCCGGGTTGTTCGCAAGCATCTTCATTTATACCAAATATTTGCTCTTTGAGAACGCCTGCACTCCGAAAAACCAGAGTCATGGGGTAATCTTCATCACCATAATAATCATGAGTATAAATTTCTGGATACTCAAGGTGTAAGATGTCTGTGCGGAGTCCCTGGCAGAGTGGAATGCTGTTACATAAACCTTTTCTGAGTGGATGCTGCCACTTTTCAATCGTTTCAACATCATCAAAATGGCAGGTAATCTCTCCTGTTTGTAAACCCTTGTCCCATAGTTCATCGAACTCTGCATCTGTATAAACTTTTATCATTTTCGTTAATACAATTTTCTCAACTTTCTTGAGAAATTATCTCATAATTATGGGTGCTTAATGATGCGAGTATTTTGACTGCAAGCATTAGAGGGCTTTTCCTGCTATTTTCGCTGACAATCTGGTTGAAGATAGACAATTGGCATGAACTACCGAACTCATATTTGGCATTTCCTGCCGGCAATCGGGACAAAACCAGTAAATTCTACTACTACCAATATGTTGCAGTAGTTTTCCATTACAGCAAGGGCGATCGCTCATATTTTATTTGATTATCAGCGTTGCTAAGTTTTAAATTTATCAAATCTAGTTATTGACAGTAAAATCAATAGCTAGTGGAATCTGTGGAAATTTGTCGCATCAGAAAAAGGCGCGGGAGAATCAATCTCCCACAAGCCAGCCTGATGTCGGAGGTAATAGATTTATACAAAAGTAATCTAACAAATAATTATAATTATTGCAATAATTTAGCAATAGATGGGAGATAGGCGATATTAGACATACCTTGGGATTTTCTTGTTGTCTGTTATCCGATGACTGAGAAATCACTGAGTGAACCCCAAGATTGGGGTTAGGTTTCTACTTATGGGCTAACCATGCCTCCAAATCCAACAAAGTGTTAAAGTCCAATAAAGCCTCACCCAAGTTTTCCAATTCTTCCAAAGTCAGAGTTTCAAATTGTTTACGCATCCCTGGGGTTAATTCTCCTACTTTGCGAGTGAGTTGACGCAAAACCAGACTTCTTTCCCCTTCTTGTCGTCCTCTTTGTTCACCTCGCTGTTCGCCTTCTTCGAGAATTTCTTGGTAAATTACTGACTCGCGCATCATACCCTCCCGAAATAATCTTCTAATCAAATCCTTCTTAAATTTTAACCCTGCCAAGATTTGGGTGTAGGCGGAAATTTCCGGTCGTTGGGTTGTCTCCACTTGGTTGACTCGCTGCACAATTTGTTCTAGCAAGACTGGGGGGTTGATTTGTGGCTGTTAACGATGCTAAGGGTAATAATGCCGAGTCTTGAAGAAACGGTTCCGGGTTTTCCTCCCACATCTTAATTACCCGATATTCGTGTCTAGTGTTTTCTACTGTAAAGGCTGTAGCAATTTCAATATCATCTTTAGGTGGCAGCAATAATACTACTACTTGTGTGATTGGTAAGCGATACAACCGATACAACCGCACCCAATAATCGAGCATTCGCAGAGGAAGGGGTGGTGTGGATTCTAATTTGGTTTGAAATTCTAAGTGTAAAATTCTACCTTCTAGTTGTAGAAAGGTGACGTAATCGGCGCGGATGGGTTCAATACTCAATTCGGTTTTCAGGACGGTAGCGCCTGTTTGCGGTGTCCCTAATACCCAACTGGCGAATGTTTCAGGATGTTTTTCTGATAGCAGTTTGCAGAGATTATCGAAAGACATGGATGATAATTAGCTATTATGGAATGAACTTGGTTTTTCTAGGCAATTGCATTGTTAAATCACAGCAATTCTTTGTTTATGTCAAACTTTATATTTTAATAGCGAGATTAAATTCAAGTTTTCCATTAAAATAGAGTATTAAATACAGAATTGACGCGTTAACTTAGCTATCGTCTGAGGTTTGACCGTGACCGTGCGCTTGCCATCCTTAACTAATCCCCCACAAACAGAAAATCACAATCAGTCTGGTGTGACTCAATCGCCAGTCGTCGCGCCCAAACGTGAAACTGGTGGTTTTGCCTTGCTTGACAGTCTTGTACGCCATGAAGTTGAATATATTTTTGGTTATCCTGGTGGGGCTATCCTGCCAATTTACGATGACCTATACAAAGTGGAAGCAACTGGTGCCATTAAACACATTTTAGTCCGGCACGAACAAGGTGCATCTCACGCTGCCGACGGCTATGCCCGTGCTACTGGCAAGGTTGGAGTGTGCTTTGGCACTTCTGGCCCTGGGGCAACGAATTTAGTCACAGGTATCGCTACAGCCTACATGGACTCGATTCCCATGATTGTGGTGACAGGACAAGTGCCACGGGCATCAATTGGTACGGATGCCTTTCAAGAAACCGATATTTACGGAATTACCCTACCAATAGTCAAACACTCTTATGTAGTGCGCGACCCCAAAGACATGGCGCGGATTGTGGCTGAAGCTTTCCACATCGCTAGCACTGGCAGACCAGGGCCAGTTTTGATTGATGTGCCTAAAGATGTGGCTTTAGAAGAATGTGACTATGTACCCGTAGAACCGGGAACCGTGAAATTAAGGGGTTATCGTCCCACTGTGAAGGGAAATCCTCGGCAAATCAATGCCGCAATGAGGTTAATTCGTAACAGTAGCCGTCCTTTATTGTATGTCGGTGGTGGGGCGATCGCATCTAACGCCCATGCAGAAATTAAAGAACTAGCGGAATTATTTAATATCCCCGTCACCACAACCTTAATGGGTATCGGTGCATTTGACGAACATCATCCCCTGTCTGTGGGAATGTTGGGAATGCACGGGACAGCTTACGCTAACTTTGCAGTTACAGATTGCGATTTATTAATCTGCGTTGGGGCGAGATTTGACGATCGCGTAACTGGTAAATTAGATGAATTCGCTTCCCATGCGAAAGTAATTCACATCGACATCGACCCCGCAGAAGTTGGTAAAAACCGAGTTCCTGAAGTCCCCATTGTGGGTGATGTGCGTCAGGTTTTGCTTGACTTGTTGCGTCGCTGTCAGGAAACAGGAATTAAAAACATCCCACACAAAAATCAAGAGTGGTTGCATTTAATTAACCGTTGGCGACAAGACTACCCCCTAGAAGTACCTCATTATGCTGATAGCATTTCACCCCAAGAGGTAATTGTAGAAGTTGGCCGCCAAGCACCTCACGCTTTTTATACTACAGACGTGGGACAACATCAAATGTGGGCAGCGCAATTCCTCAAGAATGGTCCCAGACGCTGGATTTCTAGCGCAGGTTTAGGAACTATGGGTTTTGGTGTGCCGGCGGCGATGGGTGCAAAAGTAGCTTTCCCTGATGAAGAAGTTATCTGTATCAGTGGCGATGCTAGTTTCCAGATGTGTTTGCAAGAACTGGGAACGCTTGCACAGTATGGCATTAATGTCAAGACTGTAATTATGAATAACGGCTGGCAGGGAATGGTGCGCCAATGGCAACAAGCCTTCTATGGTGAGCGTTATTCATCCTCAAACATGGAAGTAGGGATGCCAGACATTGAGCATTTGACAAAAGCTTATGGCATTAAAGGCATGGTAGTTCAGACTCGTGAGGAATTACAAGGTGCGATCGCCGAAATGCTAGCACACAATGGACCCGTTGTCATGGATGTCCGAGTCACCAAAGACGAAAACTGTTATCCAATGGTAGCCCCAGGTAAAAGCAACGCTCAAATGATTGGTTTACCCATACAGCCACCAAAAGCCGTAGTTGAACCAGTTTCTTGCAGCCATTGCGGGACAACAAATCCGCCTACTCATAACTTCTGTTCTGAGTGCGGAACTAAGTTATAAGGCATAGAGTAGACATCTGGTGAAAAAGAATGTAGAGACGTTCCATGGAACGTCTCTACATGGGTTTTAGGTGAAGCATATTTAAATTTGGTCGATGTCTAGTTCAGTTAAGCAATTTTTTCCAACTTTTCCTTCTCTCTCTGTGTCCTCTGCGCCTCTGCGGTTAGGGAACACCTTTTTTATCATAGGATAAAAACTACGAATTACGAATTACGAATTACGAATTACGAATTACGAATTACGAATTATATTAATGTCTAAAAAAATTACTATTGGCTTACTGTCGCTGTTTCTCAGCACTCAAATCGCTGTCACCCAACAAACAGCCAAAGCACAAATACCTGTTACACCGACAAGCACCACAAAAACAATTTGTCCCGCCCAACTTAAACCAGCAGTAGACACCATTACAAACAGCCCGGAATTTAGGCGAGTGCGTTGGGGGATTTTAGTCAAAAATCTGGCTGATGAACAAACACTTTATAGTCGCGATGCTGAAAAATACTTTAATCCAGCTTCTAACACCAAATTACTGACAACAGCCGCAGCATTACAAGAATTGGGTGCAGATTTTCGCATTCGTACTTCTGTTTATCAAGATGGCGATGGTGTTTTGCGGGTAGTCGGTAGGGGAGACCCCAGTTTAAAAGTTCCGCAACTACAAGAATTAACCCAGCAATTACAGCAACAAGGAATTACTCAAGTTAACCAGTTAATTGCTGATGATAGTTATTTTCAAGGAGAAATTGTTCATCCCAGTTGGGAATGGGAAGACTTAGCCGCTTATTATGGCGCACCAGTTAACAGTTTAATTGTCAATGAAAATGCTTCTCTATTTACGGTTTCGCCCCAAACCATAGGAAAACCATTACAACTCAAATGGAATGAACCCGTTGAAGCCTATCAGTGGCTAGTGGAAAATAATTCTGTCACTACTCAAAAAAATCAATCAGGGTTTGTTGCAGTTAGTCGGGGTTTAAAAGGGCCAGTGTTGCGAATTCAAGGACAGATGGCTGTAAATTCTAATCCTACTATAAGAGCGATCGCTGTTTTTGACCCCGTGCAAAATTTCTTGCGACACTTCCGCCAAACTTTGGTGAAATCAGGAATTTCTGTGAGTCAGATGTCTAACGGTACGAGTGGTAAAAATGAACAAGAACTAGCAGCAGTGGAATCACCGCCTTTATCTGAGTTGTTAAAAGAGACAAATATTAATAGTAATAATTTGTATGCAGAAGCTTTATTGAGGGCTTTAGCTAAACAACCATTAGAAAATAATCAAACTACGGCTGATGCAGGTTTAGAAGTTGTCAAGAATAGTTTAACTAAATTAGGAGTAGATCCCACAAGTTACATATTAGTAGATGGTTCTGGCTTATCTCGCAAAAACTTAATTAGTCCCCAAGCTTTGGTGCAAACTTTACAGGCGATGGTGAAATCACCACACGCAGAACTTTTTCGGGCTTCTCTACCTGTTGCGGGTGTAAGCGGGACTTTAAGAAATCGCTTGCGTGATACCCCGGCTGTGGGAATTGTCCAAGCAAAAACAGGCACAATGACGGGTGTAGTTTCCCTCTCCGGATATGTGAATGCGCCTAACTATCAGCCTTTAGCATTCAGTATAATTGTGAATCATTCTGAACAACCCGCTAGCGTTGTGCGGCAATCAATGGATGAAATTGTCGTCATGCTAACACAGTTACAGCGTTGTTAAATCTCCTCACTTCCTCCTCTCTGCGCCTCTGCTTACTGAGCGAAGTCGAAGTATGCGCCTCTGCGTGATATCTTTCACAATTCCAACTTTTCCCGCAAAATGCCCTGAATCACTTGTTGCACAGCTGCTTGACTTAAAGTACCATCTACTCGTACAATCCGCGCAGGGTGAGATGCTGCTAACTCTGCGTATCCTTGCTGAACACGCCGATGAAAAGCAATTGTTTCTTGCTCAATGCGGTCAAATCCTACTCCATCGCCTTTTTTACGGGCTAGTCCCACCTCCACATCCACATCTAGCCAAATAGTTAAGTCACTTTCTAAACCACCTGTAGCAATCAAGTTAAGTTGATTGATTAAGCTCATGTTCAAACCTCGACCATAACCTTGGTAGGCAGTGGTAGAATCAGTATAGCGATCGCACAATATATATTTTCCATCTGCTAAATTTGGTTTAAGTTCTTGTTCCACGTGGTGCGACCGGTCAGCCGCATACAATAATAATTCTGTCACCTCAGCAATTGGTTCATTCTCGACTTTCTCTAGTAAAAGACGGCGTAAATGTAAGCCTAACTCTGTTCCTCCTGGTTCACGAGTCACAACCACAAAGACACCTAAATTTTGCAACCATTCACAACAAAGCTGCATCTGGCTAGTTTTCCCACAGCCTTCCACCCCTTCAAATACAATTAATTTGCCACCCATGTTTTTTAAGTTAGTCTAAATATACTTGTTCGCTGACGTTGGAATTATGTTTGTATTGGCTCAAAGTTACCTTAGATACCTTAGTTTCTAGCAATACTTCTGTCTTTGCGTTGAAACACTGGATATCAAGACGAACCAACAAGCCACAACTCATATTTTTATTTATTTTTTATACACAAAAAAGCACTTGAGAATTTTGCTTACTCAAGTACTTTTTTGTAAAAGTATATACCAGTTCACTTGTTTGATGCAAAATTTGAAAACGGCAAGATTGCTTTCAGAGAAACATTGCCAGAATTACTTGTAACAAACATTGTGTGAAGTGGTAGCACTCCTTGCACTATATCAATAGTAGCTCTTCTAGGATAAAATCGAACATTTTATTCGTGACAGTTTATGAACTAACCTTAGTTATAAATAATGCACTGTGCTTAGTAGCCATTAAAACTCTACTCTCTTTCAGGGAGTAGGGAGTAGGGAGTAGGGAGAAATTACTGTGAGGCTGAATTAGCAACACTCCACCAAGCTAAACCATAGGGTTGAGTTGCTTCGTTGACCTGTTGACGAAACTGGACACGGATTTTATAGTTACCAGTAGCCGGAACTGGGCAGAAAATATGTTCTACACTGTCAATTTCACTAGCTGAAGAGCAAACAACACCAGCATCTGAATCTTTAGCATCTGCTTTGATTAAGTATAGGTCAAGGTTATTCAAGCCGCGATCGCGAAAAGTTTCACCCACATCAAACTGCTGGTTTTTATTGGTATCATTTAGCTCGACCAACCGATTCCAACTCAGAGTAATACTCACAAAACTGTCTTGCTTTAAAGGTTTAGCCAAGGCATAATCCACAGTAGATCCCACATCCACTTTGCCATAATCCCAACCGACAGCCGGGACTGTACTGGATGGTCGCCATTGACCAGTGCTGAATTGCTGATAAGCCCGAAAAGTATTTAAATGTCCAGTTCCCATTTGAGCATCCAAGGGAATTTTGGGGTCTTCATAAGCTTCAGATTTCAGCCAGTTTTGATTTTGTTTATCAATCAGCGTCCGAGACATACCCAAGCGCAAGCCATCACCACTATCTTCGAGCTTGTCGGCGGAATTCAACAATACAGCCTTCATCACTTGATGACGACGAGCATCAACACTCCAATTGCGTTGTTTAGTTTGTAGTTGTCGGTCACCAAATTCTTGCAATAACGCCACAGTAGCTGTAACTTGAGGAGCCGCAAAACTTGTCCCTGTGACCTTATTCAACTTACCATCTGGATTGAGCATCGGAATATTACTTCCTGGTGCCACCAAACCGATAGAAGGACGACCATCAATATTAAACTCCTTACCAGCTAACCGAGCCGTAGCTCCCTTGTTAATCGCCGCCAAATTGGAAACGTCAACTTTATTAAAAATACCTCTGCGGCGGGATGAAAAAGCAACGTTGAGTCCGTTATAATTATCTGTAGGAATTGGAATACCACCCCTGCCTTGGTTGCCCGCGATCGCATACAAAACATTATGAACGCGACTAGACCAATCCAGACATAAAGTTAGTAAAGCATTACCGTCTAAAACAGCATCAGGACGCGGATCACGGCTCAGAGGTTCACCAAAGCTAAAATTAATCGCACGGACATCATTACCATTTTGTAAGGCTACGTGTTGTGCCGTCAAACACTCTTCTGGCTGTCCCATGTTTCTGGTAGAACCCACGGCAGACGAATACAATCGTGCCTTTGGGGCAACTCCCGGTATGGCTTTATCTCGACTCACCATCACACCTGCAACATTGTAGGCGTGGGAGTCAACACCAGTGTTAGATTTAGCCGGGCCATCTCGCAAAAACACTCCTGCTAATGATATTGCAGGGTTTTGAGATACAGCCTTATCCCACCCAAACATTCCCGGACGACCGATTTCCACCTGACCAATAGCAATCTTGCGCCCCAATAAATTATAAGGAGGTTGGTGTAATTTTAGAGCATCAATACCATGAGTACCTAAAGAACTTTGCCAAGCTGAAGCCAATACAGGCGCACTTAAACAAGAAGCACTCAATCCCCAAACAATCCAGCTGAGTTTTTTGCCCATTGTTTAGTTGTTAATGATTAGTTGTTATTTACTTATTGTTTATCAAGATAATTTTTTTTGCTTCCCTGTTCAGGAGTATTTCTTTTGCAGCCTAAACAGGACGGGATCAAAGTTATCCAGATTGGCTCAATATTTTGTTACAATGCCTACAGAAGAGAACGCTTAAAAACCCACTAACCATGACCCAAAAACCATCTCAAAAGCCCGTTGTGATCTCTCCATCCATCTTATCCGCCGATTTTAGTCGTCTGGGCGACGAAATTCGGGCTGTAGATGCCGCCGGAGCAGATTGGATTCATGTTGATGTAATGGATGGTCGTTTCGTACCTAACATTACAATCGGTCCTCTGGTTGTGGAGGCGATTCGCCCAGTGACAACCAAACCTCTGGATGTCCACTTGATGATTGTGGAACCAGAGAAGTATGTTGAAGATTTTGCTAAAGCGGGTGCTGATATTATTTCCGTACATTGCGAGCATAATGCTTCGCCGCACCTGCACCGGACATTGGGACAAATCAAGGAACTAGGCAAGAAAGCAGGCGTTGTCCTTAACCCTGGTACTCCTTTAGTCCTAATTGAACACGTTCTAGAATTGTGCGATTTAGTTCTAATTATGAGCGTTAACCCCGGCTTTGGCGGTCAAAGCTTCATCCCCGGTGTGTTACCAAAAATTCGCCAATTGCGCCAAATGTGTGATGAACGTGGTTTAGACCCCTGGATTGAAGTTGATGGGGGACTCAAGGCTAATAATACTTGGCAGGTTTTGGAAGCTGGCGCTAATGCCATTGTGGCTGGTTCAGCTGTATTTAAAGCCCCAGATTACGCTGAAGCTGTATCCTCTATTCGTAACAGTAAGCGTCCTGCACAAGAATTGGCAAAGGTTTAATTATTTCGCCAGATAAATACAGCAGTTTGCAGGTAGATGAGGTACAGATATTAATACTAAAAATCTTGTGGGGTGGGCATCCTGCCCGCCTGAGTATACCTCTCAAAAATTAAATATGCTGTAACTAAGTTGACAACCTCCCGAATTGAATTCGGGAGGTTCTATTATTTACATTCTTTGCTGATGGACAATCCTACAGTGCTTATTTACGACTACCTAACCATTTAGCCGCCGCAATTCCAATCAAGCCAGCGACAACAGGATTGCTGAGAAACTTCATAATTGCTGGTTGTTCCGCTAACACCTCACGGAAAATATCAGGGTGGTTGTGATAAGCAAAAGATGCAAGTTTACTCACATCATCAGCACTCATGCGGTTAGGATTGCGAGTCGAAAGATTTAATTGCTGTTCTAAGCGTTTGTCGTCTAAATTTCTCGATTTAAATTCTTTGAAAAAAGCCTTGGCGACATCATCCCGTTCATTGGGTTTGATTTGCGCGATCGCTTTTTGTAATTCGGGTTCCATTTGGCTAGAAGGTATCCGTTCAGGACTTGCAGACTTGCCAAATAATTGACGACGTTGATCCGGTGTTGTCCTCTGAGCAAAATCATCGAAGTTGTCATAGGAAGCATCATCAAGAGATTCTACATTGCCCTGAGACAAATCGTTCATGATTTGTCTTCTATACTCTTCGCTACTTGTCACTTTACTTACTCCTTTTTTTCCATCACCTGAAGGGTTGAATCTAAATCAAATTAGCTATATTGAATTTGATTCGTCGCCCTGTCATACTCAGTCGTCAAAATTAACTGTTTGTCTGGCCCATATACCAAAACCTTTAAATTCTGCCCTGGAAAGTTTTTCTCAAAGCCTTGAACTAAAGATTTTGCTAAAGGTCGCACCTCGTTAGGGCTAACTTGAGGAGAAATTACCACACCCAGTTTATTGTTATCACGGACATAAGCGTCCTTGACTAATCCGCTCGATGTTTGCACAACCCAGTCACCGAAGCTTTGTCCGGCTGGGGTATTACCTCTCTCTAACTCTGCATAAGTTACGTCACGGCCAATGGTTGGGGTAGCAGTACGGTCAGCTTCGGTTACAGTTCCGCCGCCACAAGCAGTAGTTATTGTTAACACTAAAATTAATATGAAAGCCATCGCAATTTTGCGACCCTGCTGAAGCAGATTCATTTTTTACCTCTCATAGTAAAATAGTTAGCAACTATGTAATTTCATGGAAATAAATCAAATGCACACTTAATCGATTAACAGACTTTGGTGTAGATATAAATATAATAAAATATTGTTTAGCTATCTGAAAAATTAACTCATCATGTGTTTCCTCTGGCAAGTGAGAAGGAAAATAAGTAATAATAACCTTTACCTTCTCTTGCTCATCTCGAATAAAAAGGGTCTTGCCAAGATTTTCACACAGCCTTTACCTTGGCAGAGATTAAATTAAACCCAATTAGATTTCTCAGGACTTGCAAAGCAGAGATTTTTTAATCTAGCTTTTCTTTGACATTATCTTTCACGTCTTCTACTCCGTGACGCACTTGACTTTCAGCTTGTTTTGCTTTGCCTTTAGCCTTATCTTCTGGATCTCCGGTAACATTGCCGAGTGCTTCTTGAGCCTTACCTTCAATATTTTTACCAGTGGCTTTAGCGCGATCTTCTATGCTCATTTTGCACTCCTAATTAGATAGACAATTAGCTATCAAAGTTATAATTAATTTGAAAAGCTTTTTGTGATTACCTTTATACTTTAGTTAAATTTTGCATTGGTATCTTCCGCCATAAGATACATTAGTTATCTATATACAAAGAGTGATTATAAAAGCAAGTTGAATATTTTATTTGATTAAAAAACCCGGTTGTGTTATGGAACCGGGTAATGGTAATTATCGTATTTTGAGGACTAATCGAGAAAACCCATAAAGAGTTCCGACTCATCAGTCTCATTTGGTGCTGTTGGACGGTTCCCAAACGAGGAATAGCTATCAGAAATTGCTATTAAACTGGAACCTATTGGACGAATACCAGATAAGTTGATCGTGTCAACAATTTCAAATGTGTGACCGCCAATGGGGCGAATTCCCATAATATTAACTGTGTCAGCTACAACCAAAGTGCTGACACCAATAGGGCGGATTCCAGAAATTTGGACTGTCCCAGCAATTTGTAGATCGCTACTACCAATGGGACGAACTCCAGAAACGGCTAATTTCCCTTGCTCTTTCGGCACTGGCAGATCCGAGCTTTTTTCGACTTTATCTTTATTCAAACTATTATCCTGCTTATTTTCAACTTCCACGGTCTTTTCCCCCTTCGGCTTGGTATCCGGTTTTCGAGGACCGATTTCTTCACCAGTGCTGCTAATACTCATAAACGGATACCTCTTTATTAACTGAATTTTACAATAATGAAGGAAAAATGAATTTTTTTTCCACGCATAAAGAGTGTAACCTGAAAAAAGCTTGTAAATATATAAGTATCTTTAAAACTGATACATAAGTAAATTTAAATTGTAAAATTTTGTAAAATAATATTGCTGTTTATTAGTTTGATTACCTAAGTTTAGCAGGGGCTGAACAGTATCGTTAACATGAGATAGGGTATTTTCAACAGAACTGTATGACAGGATTTTGTCTTCAAGCTCCCTTTATTCCGACAGGCGACCAACCACAAGCGATCGCGCAACTAACCAACAGTATCCAATCTGGCAACCGTTACCAAACTTTACTAGGTGCTACAGGAACAGGTAAGACATTTTCCATAGCCGCAGTCATTGAAAAAGTGGGTAGGCCAACTTTGGTACTAGCCCATAATAAAACCTTGGCAGCCCAACTGTGTAACGAATTGCGAGAATTCTTTCCTCATAACGCAGTTGAGTATTTTGTCAGCTACTACGATTACTATCAGCCAGAAGCCTATATTCCGGTTAGCGATACTTATATTGAAAAAACTTCTTCGATTAATGATGAAATAGATATGTTACGGCATTCAGCGACGCGATCGCTCTTTGAACGCCGTGATGTAATTGTGGTGGCTTCCATTAGCTGCATCTACGGTTTGGGGATTCCCTCAGAATATCTCAAAGCCGCCATTCCTTTCCAAATCGGGATGGAAGTCAACCAACGTCAAATTTTACGAGATTTGGCATCAGTACAGTATAGCCGTAACGACATAGAAATGGGTCGGGGACGTTTTCGCGTCCGGGGTGATGTCTTAGAAATTGGCCCCGCCTACGAAGACCGGATCATCCGTGTAGAATTCTTTGGTGATGAAATAGACGCGATTCGCTACATTGACCCAGTGACAGGGGAAATTCTCCGCAGTTTAGAAGCTGTAAACGTTTACCCAGCCCGTCACTTTGTCACCCCACAGGAACGCTTAGAGATAGCTTGTGATGAAATTGCAGCCGAATTAAAGCAGCAACAAGCACAACTAGAACAAGCCGGAAAATTACTAGAAGCACAACGCATCGACCAACGCACCCGTTATGACTTGGAAATGTTGCGCGAAGTTGGTTTCTGTAACGGCGTAGAGAACTATTCCCGCCACTTAGCCGGAAGACAAGCCGGCGCACCGCCAGAATGTTTAATTGATTATTTTCCCAAAGATTGGCTATTAGTTATAGATGAATCTCACGTAACAGTCCCACAAATTCGGGGGATGTATAACGGCGACCAAGCCAGAAAAAAAGTTTTAATTGAGCATGGATTTCGTCTTCCCAGTGCTGCTGATAACCGTCCGTTAAAAGCAGAAGAATTTTGGCAAAAGGTGAATCAGTGTATTTTTGTTTCCGCCACACCAGGAAATTGGGAATTAGAAATCTCTGAAGGTCATATTGCTGACCAAATAATTCGACCTACCGGGGTAATTGATCCAGAAATTTCCGTGCGTCCGACAGAAGGACAAATTGATGATTTATTAGGCGAAATTAAAGACAGAGTTGACCTTCAAGAGCGAGTGTTAATTACCACATTAACCAAGCGCATGGCGGAAGATTTGACTGAGTATCTGCAAGACCACAGTATAAAAGTGCGCTATTTGCATTCAGAGATTAATTCCATTGAGCGCATCGAGATTTTGCAAGATTTACGTGCAGGTAAATTTGATGTTTTGGTAGGGGTGAACTTGCTACGAGAAGGCTTAGATTTACCAGAAGTGTCCTTAGTGGTAATTATGGATGCTGATAAAGAAGGCTTTTTACGCGCCGAACGTTCTTTAATTCAAACTATTGGGAGAGCTGCGCGGCACATTCGGGGACAAGCAATTATGTATGCTGATAATATGACAGGCAGCATGATTAGAGCCATTGATGAAACAGATCGAAGGCGGGGCATTCAGATGGCATATAACCGGACGCATGGCATTACACCGCAACCGATTATCAAGAGATCGAGTAATGCAATTTTATCTTTTTTAGATGTTTCTCGGCGATTAAATGCGACTGATTTAAAAGTAGTCGATGAACATATAGATGAACTGCCTTTAGAAGAAATTCCAGGGTTGATTGGCAAGTTAGAAGCACAGATGAAAGATGCAGCCAAGAAATTGGAATTTGAAGAAGCGGGAAAATTGCGCGATCGCATTAAGCATCTGCGAGATAAAATGCTAGGACGTTAGTATTTGGTTAGGATAGCTCTAGAATGACTGACAAACTATACTGGAGACAGTTCATCGCTTTTAACAATTATGCAGGAACTCGAAGCTATATTTGACGGTACAGCCCTTCAATTGGAAGCACCCTTAAACCTGTCCGCAGGTACGAGAGTAAGAATTATCATTGAAAGTGTGTTACCCAACGAACAAAAACCAACCAAAACATTTCTTCAAACTGCTAAATCCTTACAATTACAGGGTGAGCCAAATTGGTCAGAGCAAATTGACCAGTATTTATATGGGGAAAGCATTTCTTTAAATGATTGAAGTCTTTTTAGATACTTCTTTTGCCATCGCCCTCTCTTCCATTACAGATCAAAATCATTTGCGGGCTGTTGAACTTGCTCATCAGCTTGAAGCTAATAAAGTTCGTTTAGTAACAACTCAGGCAATACTACTAGAAATTGGTAATGCACTTTCTAAACAAAGGTACAGAGTAGCCGCAATCCAACTTTTAGAATCCCTCGAAAATGATCCAAATGTTGAAGTGGTGTTATTAACAAAGGATTTATACACGGATGCATTCAATTTGTTCAAGCAACGAGAAGATAAAGAATGGGGTTTAGTTGATTGCATATCCTTCATAGTGATGCACAATAGAGGAATTACTGACGCACTCACTGCTGATATACATTTTTATCAGGCAGGATTTAAAGCGTTATTAAGGAACTAAACCTCTGAAATGTATAGGTCTAACAAATCATTGAAATCGTCCGAACCCAGCAATCAGCAAAATAATTGCTGGATTTCCTGAAGTGTCACTTATACAATAAAACTATTTAAGCTTGATTTAAAAGTTCAATGCCTATTTAAACCTTGAACCACCATATGACATCTGATGAATGGTGTTCTGCTATAACGGGTGACGGTGGATGTGCTTGCAAGCACCTCAACAATAATTCTGGCACAGCAACACCATATGGGTTAGGAATAAATACTTTCGACGGATAATCCTCTAATCCTGGTAATTTAGGTCACTAATTTTAATTTAAATGTTGATGAGATGAAGCTGATAATTAACCCACCTAAGTAAGTCGGCACAAATAAACCTAAATATGTAATAGAATGTAAAAACTCTAAAACCTTTGCGATTGCTTCGTTCCACTCCGTTCCACTCGCAATGACATACATTGAAATTTTCACGCCGACTTATTTACTCCCCTGGGTAGAGTTGGGAGGTACTGCGGTCAAAAATGGTGATGCCTTAAGGAATAAACATTGTCGCTGACTGTGTAATGATTGCAGTTGGAGTATTTTTAGTAATTAAAACTTAATCATAATCTATCTGGCGTTAAGTAGCTTACCGTAGGTACTGCCCTGTTGTCGCTATCCTATAAGAGTAAATCATTCCCCAATCACGCCGATGGTTGCTTTACCGGATAATCTTTTAATGAGTGCAGAGGAGTATTTGCTTTGGGAACCCACTCAAGAGCAACGCTATGAGTATTGGGATGGCGAAGTTGTGGCGATGAGTGGTGGTACACGCAATCATAATCGAGTTTCGCTTAATTTCTTTAAGCTCTTAGATGATGCCCTAACTGACTCCTGTGAAGTATACATTGTAGATGTGAAGGTGCAGGTCGAAGCAGGGCAGAAGTATTTTTATCCCGATGTGGTGGTGACTTGCGATCAGCGCGATCGCGATCCACAATTAATACAATTTCCTTGCTTAATCATCGAAGTGCTATCACCTTCCACAGAAGCAGCCGATAGAGGCAAAAAGTTTGCTAAATATCGCCAATCACCCACGTTACAAGAATATGTCTTAGTCCAAGTAGCGCAACCATGTGTAGAAGTATTTCGGCGTAACCAACAGGGACAATGGGTACTATCAGAGTATAATTTAAAGGATAGATTGCGACTAGAATCAGTAGATGTAGAAATAGCGATCGCGAATTTGTACCGTCAAGTGCAGTTTGAAACCGAAACAGATGAATAAAAATTGTAAAATTAAGTGAGGAATTGCCAAAATAATGTTTTAATTAAAAGTTACATTTCTCTAACTCCTCCTCTCTGCGACTCTGCGTGATACAAATTCATATCTTTATAGTTATTTCCGTTCAGAAAAACTCTCCCTTTCAACCTGAAAAGCTTTAAATCTATCCACCGCCATTTGGCAGTAATCAGATTTAATTTCAAAACCTAAAAATATCCGTCCTAACCCTGCGGCTGCAATCCCAGTAGAACCAGAACCTGCAAACGGGTCAAGCACTACTTCCAATTGATTTGAAGAAGCTTTGACAACTCTCTCCACAATACCTAAAGGAAATTGTGCTGGATGTCCAGTGCGCTCCTTGGAACTGCGTTTTTTACCAGTAGTAATTTTAGGAAATTCCCAAACATCAGAGGGATTTTTACCCAGAGGATTACATCTAAATTTACCATTTTTTTTCTGATTGGGATATTTCACATTTGGATCACGGATATCATCTAAATTGAACGTATACCTCTGAGAATCCTTAATATAAAAAAGCCATTTTTCATTACGTGGACTGAGACGATATTTAGTAGAAACACCAGCGCCATATTGCCAAACCACTTCTTGGAGTAAATAGAACGGTGACTTATCCCATAATAAATAAGGTATAGGTACACATAAACCTTTGCCGGGAACTTCAAAATGTCCCACATTTAACCAAAATGCCCCATCAGATTTGGTGATGTTATAAATTTGACACATCCATTGCGAACAACATTGAACATATTCATTTACAGACATTGGGGATTCATATTCTTTGCCAATGTTATACGGCGGAGAGGTAACAGTTAAATCAATATTGATATTAGTTGAACTAAGTTTGTGTAAAAAATCTGTGGAGTCACCGTGATAAAGAATAAATCCATTGTCAGCATAAAATGGATTACCTAAAACTTTAAATAATTGTGTTTCTAAAACTTTTTGTTTAACTGAAAGATGATACTTTAAATCTTCAGAAAAACTTTGCAGTAATGAAGATGGAGCCGACTGGGTGGCTTTGTGCGGTGCTATTCCTTCAGTAAGATAAGTATTATGCTCTTTACTTGCTATCTTTCGTGCCTTATCCTCTGGGTCTGGAACCTTCATGCTCAAACACTTTTTAACTATTTAAAGATTTTATCACCAAGAAACAATTGTTTCATTGATAAGTAAAATTCCTATTCCCTTCTTATACTAATTCTTGATAAGAATTTCCTGTCTTTCTGTCTTTGTGTACTTTGCGGTATGCGCTACGCGAACGCTACGCGAACGTTACTTATATAATTCAGCGCAGCTTTACACAGAAATGGTATTACCCAATAATGGCAACAATTCAAGGTGCGTTAGCCTACGGCATAACACACCCTACGTTAAATGTTTCCCGCCGACTTACTTATCCTTAAACAACTACAAAATTCACCAACCTTCCAGGAACCACAATCACCTTTTTAATTTCCTTACCCTCAATGTAACGCTGAACTAATTCAGATTCACGGGCGTACTTCTCCAACTCGGCTTTATCAGCTTGTGCCGGAACTTCAATATCGGCACGCTTTTTACCGTTAATCTGAATTACCAAAGTAATTTCGTCAGCAACCAAAGCCGCCGGGTCAAAAGCTGGCCAAGTTTGAGTGTGGATGGAATTACTATTACCCAATGACTGCCACAATTCATCAGCAATGTGTGGTGCAAAAGGCGCTAGCATAATTACTAAAGTCTGAATACCTTCAGCATAAATTGGTGAATTCTTGCACTCAGCATCAGTGAGGGCATTACTTAACTTCATCAATTCGGAAACGGCTGTATTGAATTGATATTCGTCTTCTAAGTCTTCTGTCACCGCTTGAATAGCCGTGTGAATTGCCCGCCGTAATTCCTTTTCTGGCTTACTCAAATCAGAGAGTTGGGCTTTCTTACGTGATACCCCAGCCGCAGCATAATCGCTCACCAAGCGCCAGACTCGATTTAAAAAGCGAAATTGCCCTTCGACATCGGCATCATCCCATTCCAGGTCTTTTTCTGGGGGTGCTTTGAACAAAATGAACATCCGCGCCGTGTCTACACCATACTTACTAATTACGTCTTCTGGTGCTACACCATTGCCTTTAGATTTAGACATGGTGGCATATAGGCGTTGCAATGGTTCCCCTGTCTGGGGGTCGCGGGGGTCGGCTGCATTCACCAAATTAGAGGCAACCCATTTATCTTTACCGCCCTTATTGGGATTCATGTAAGTTAAACCCTGTACCATACCTTGAGTTAACAGGCGTTGAAAGGGTTCATCAAAGTTCAATAAGCCTCTATCCCGCAGGACTTTAGTAAAGAATCGGGAATATAACAAGTGTAAAATGGCGTGTTCAATGCCACCCACATACTGGTCTACTGGCATCCAGTCATTAGTCTTGGCTGGGTCGAATACCTGTTGCTCATTCTGTGCGTCAGGATAGCGCAAGAAATACCACGAGGAATCAATGAAGGTATCCATCGTATCGGTTTCTCGCTGGGCTGGAGTGCCGCAAGTTGGACAAGGAACATTTACCCAGCTTTCTAACTGAGTCAAAGGTGAACCACCCCTTCCAGTTAATTCCACTTCTTCGGGTAATTTAACTGGCAAATCTTCATCTGGGACTGGGACTATTCCACAATTTGGACAGTGAATTACTGGTATAGGTGCGCCCCAATAACGTTGTCGGGAAATTAACCAATCCCGTAAGCGATATTGGATTCTCAGTTTACCAAAACTTTGTTCTTCAGCATATTTAATGATGGCGGCTTTGGCATCTGTGGAATTCATGCCCGTAAAAGACCCAGAATTAATTAAAATTCCTGGCTCAGTATATGCCTCGTTGTAGTCAAGTTTAATCAGTTTTGTAATTTCATCTGTTTCTGATGCTGGTGTTAAGTCAAAATTTGCCACATCATCAGGCGCAGCAATTACAAACTCAATGGGTAAATTATAAACACGGGCAAATTTAAAATCTCGCACATCATGAGCCGGAACACCCATGACTGCACCCGTACCATATTCATACAGGACATAATCGGCAATCCAAATTGGCACTTCTTCCCCGGTAAAGGGGTTAATGGCTTTGCCACCTGTGGGGATACCCCGCTTGGGTTTATCTTCGGCGGTACGTTCTAACTCGCTTTGCTGAGAAACTTCTTGAATAAAAGCTGCTACTGCGGTTTTTTGTTCTGGGGTGGTGACAACCTGGGTTAAAGGATGTTCTGGTGCTAAGACCAAATAACTCACACCATAAATTGTATCTGGGCGTGTGGTGTAGACAGGGATTTTTTCATTCATCCCCACTACGGGAAATTCTAAATATGCGCCTGTGGATTTACCAATCCAATTTGCCTGCATTAACTTGACCCGTTCCGGCCAACCTGTTAATTTCTCTAAATCACTGAGTAATTCTTCGGCGTAGTCGGTAATCTTTAAAAACCACTGCCGTAATAGTTTACGCTCAACTTTTGCCCCACTGCGCCAAGAACGTCCTTCGTTATCAACTTGCTCGTTGGCTATAACAGTTTGGTCAACGGGGTCCCAGTTGACGGCTGCTTCTTTTTGATAAGCTAACCCAGCTTGCCAGAATTGCAAGAAAATCCATTGCGTCCACTTGTAATAATCTGGTGAACAAGTAGCAAGTTCGCTATCCCAATCAATAGCCAAACCCAAACGTTTTAATTGCTGCCGCATTTGGGCAATGTTTTGATAAGTCCACTTAGCAGGGGGAACTCCTCGGTCAATGGCGGCGTTTTCTGCTGGTAAACCAAAGGCATCCCAACCCATTGGGTGCAGTACCCTATACCCTTGCATTCGCTTGAGGCGTGCAATCACATCGGTAATTGTGTAATTACGGACGTGACCCATGTGGAGGCTGCCCGATGGATAGGGGAACATGGAAAGCGCGTAGAATTTGGGCTTGTCGCTATTTGCAGGGGTCTTATCTAAGCCAAGTTCTGCCCATGTTTGTTGCCATTTTTCCTCAATGTCTGCTGGGTTATATCGGGAATCCACCAAAAATTCTCCTACGGGACTGTGATCGTGTCTGCTTACATATTGTAGATGCTAGGCACTATATTGAGTTAATTAAAAACAGGGATGTGCAATTAAAAGCAAACTTTCCTAATTTTATAGGGGTTTTAGACTAATCCTGATCCAACTTCTGATCATAGTTAGAGTCCTGAGTCCCAAGAAGTTTGTCCCAGAAAGTGAAATACAGCCCGTAATGCACGGTGTATTTAAGGTGATGAATGGAATGATGGGCAGAACCAATAAACCACTTTCCCAGCCAATGGTGAGGAAACGACATCGGCAGGTGTTCCAGTCCCAAATGATTTAATGCTGCCCATACTGTCATCGTAGTCAGTACCGCAATTACGGTGACTAAATGGAGCGGGATCACGAAGACAATGCCAACTAAAAAAAGGGACTGGAAAATCGCCTCTAATGGGTCAAAGGCAAAGGATGTCCACGGGGTAGGATGGCGGGAGCGGTGATGCCCCTGGTGTAACCAGGAAAAGAGTGCCGGGTGGTGAAATAATCGATGCATGAAATAGAAATAGGTATCCTGGAGAAGCAACACAACGCTATAACTCACGCCTAAATACCACAGCCCATACTGTTGATAGTCGCTGTATAAGCGGGTGATGCCGGCACTATATTTTGACATGATGAATGCTGCCGCCAGCGCAAACACCCCTGCGGAGAGAATAGAGAGTTTAATATCATGTTGAATCGATAGCCAGGAGGAAGACCGATGCCGCAGGTTGTGATTAAGAAAAGATTGAATTACTGGTGAATAAAAGAAGAAATAAGTTCCCCCCGCCACCAGAAAATACCGTAACAAAATCACTCCAAAGAAAGCGATGGCGTAAAACCAAAATGAGTGGTCTATCAATTTAATCTCCTGGCCATTCCCTATTTTTCAGTTCTTTTGAGGAAGTAGCAATACCCGCATTTCTCACAAGTCCTGCGAGTCGCCTTTGGCACTGCGCGCGATCGCATTAATTATAAAATGAATTATTATGCACATTAGTTAATGACTGGCACAATAACTATGATAGAGCGATAGAGCGCCAACGGATGGTTTTCTGTGGTTCATTAAAAATAATAAATAGTCTTTAAAAAAGCTAGGCGGTTCCTTACGGCGGGGCGGTTCCTGGTTCCGTTCCGCGTACCGCCTCTACAATTATAAAAGCTCGATATTTTCGGTTTTCGCGTAACCTGTGGAGTTAAGAGATTCCTTCAGTAGCCCCTATAAAGCTTCAAAGTCAGATGTAAATCCAGACAAGTTTGCACACTCTTCCTGAAAAGCCTCAGCATCGCTGACATCTTCGATTTTATATCCCATGATCCGCGTCCCATCTGGCATTTTCTTGGAAGAAATACACTCGCCTTGATACTTTTCTGGCATCGATTTGAAGTTAGCGCCGTGTTGTTTCCAAGCATCGCCGGAACAAGTAACATTAACCCGCCACATAATTTATCTCATTTACTAGCTATTAATACTTATTATCTCACAAAGGATACACCAATTTTGTAGATATTTAAGTTGACAAATCTTGTGGGGTGGGCATCTTGCTATAGGTGTCTATTTCACTCAAATGAAAGAAGAACAAAGAAATGGGATTGGACTTCATCTGCTGTAGTAGTTAATTATGGCGCTTTTCTATCTATAGGAGGTGTCTATTTCTCCAAACCTCCATCATAATGTATATGGAAGATAATGTCTGGAAAATTTTATCTCAGTAGCTCAATAGGAAAAGTTAAAAATGCCTAACAACATCAAAGAACAAATTCAAACTGACTTGAGACAAGTGAAGGAAACCGGACAGTTAAGAACTGACCGAATTCGCGAGATTGTTAAGTCTGCTGTTTCTCAACTCGGTTCAGAGTTCAAACAAGGTTCTAGTGACATTCGTTATTTGGTAAAAGATGCAGTTTCTGCTGTGATTGAAAACTTTCAAGGCAAAGGTGCGGAAATCAGAGAAGAAGTGACAGCTTCAATTGAAGGGGCTTTAGAAGGTGTTAACAGTAAAAGACATAACTCTATTGTGCAAACTCAGGCGGAACTGAAAAAGCTACAAGCTCAATTGGATAGTGAAGAGGAAGAAATTCAGCAAGAAGTTGATGGTATTTTAGCAGAAATTGAAGAAACTGGCAAAGATAAAACTGATGATACTAAAAATGCCATTGCTTCTGCTATTAATGCCATTAGAGATAGTGAAGAAGTTTCTTTATTAAAGAAACGTTACGCTCAATTACAAGCACAATTATCCATTGTTAGAGCGAATTTGGCTGCACGGTATGGCGGACGAGATGGTGAAGTGAAAGATTATATCGATGAGGCAAAACACTGGTATGATCAAGCTCGTCCACAGGCTGAAGCTGTAGCTACACAAGTAGACGAGAAGCGATCGCAATTAGAAGATAAACTGGGTGAAGCTGGTTCTGCGATCGCTAGAAAAGAGCGTCAACTTAAACAAACTCTACGGGAGTTGCTGCTATCAACAGCTGATATGTTCAAAGATAAGGAACCTGCTGATAAACATGAGCAACTTACTAAGAAGTAGGCGGAGTTCTGCAATATCCATCAGGGTATTGCAATTACAGATATTTATAGCTTTATCGGCCAAAAAATAGTGGGGGTTAATCCCCACATTCTGTTACTAGAGACGCTCACTTTAGTAACTGCCTCTCTCTGCATTCATTTGTTCTTCATGTTTAGCAATCACCCAAACTGCGTGGATGCTACCGGGAAGCCAACCTAAAAGTGTCAGGAGAATGTTAATCAACAAAGTTGGGCCAGCGCCCACTGTGAGAAAAACACCTAAAGGAGGCAGTACTAAGCCTAAAAGAAAACGAACTATTTTCATGATCTTGTGATTTTGTTTAATTACGTTTTTGTGAGAATGCTGAATTAAGATAATTCAGCGATTATTTCCAGGTAAATACCTAATCATCTCTGGATTTCTACTTATCTAGATGGTAATTCGCCTGAAGTATTGACATCACCACTGCTGCTTAAAGCAGGATTTTTTGCGGCAAAATAATTGTTAATGAAGGTGCTAGCAAAAGATAGAATCACTGGACCTAAGATAAAGGCGATAAGTCCACGAACTGCGAACCCAGGAACCAGCACTGCTGCTAACCAGAAACAAAAACCGTTAACTATCAGTGAAAATGCCCCTAATGTAACAAAGTTAAGCGGTAAAGATAGGGTAGATAACACTGGTTTAACTGAACCGTTAATCAAACCAATTACTAAAGCCGCAATCATGGCTGCTGGGAAATTAGCAATGTTGACACCGGGTACAACTAAATCGACGATTAACAAGCTCAACGCTGTAGCTATGGCAGTTAAAAATGTTGCCCACATTCTGTTCACCTACTAAAAATAACAGATAGATTCTTTACGAGTCTTTTACTATCTTCCAATAAATGCTAGGGTTTTACATCTCTTGAAAGATAGATTTTGGTTCTACCATTAGGCAGATTATTTCGGGTCTTGGTGAGTAATTAAATTTATGTTTTGATCACACAGGCACAAAGACACAAAAATGCTTTTATTGTTTAACGGCTTTCATCGACAAACTAATCCGCTTCAGTTTTTCGTTAATTTCCAACACCCGGATTTTCACAACTTGTCCGACTTTGACAATTTTCTGAGGGTCATCGACAAATCTGTCAGCTAGTTGGGAAATATGGACTAAACCATCTTGATGCACACCAATATCGACAAATGCCCCAAAGTTAGCTACATTAGTGACAATTCCCTCTAATTCCATTCCCACCTCTAAATCCTTAATTTCCTTGATTCCTTCTCTAAAGGTGGCATACTTAAATTCTGCACGGGGGTCTCTACCGGGTTTATCTAGTTCGCTGATGATATCGCGCAGTGTGGGTTCGCCAACGCTATCAGTGACATATTTTTTGAGGTTGGTCTTTTTGAGTTTTTCGGCTATTTCGGTGACTTGATTTAAAGATACATCCAAATCAGCTGCGATCGCTTGCACGACAGAATAACTTTCGGGATGCACTGCTGTATTATCTAAAGGGTTATCTCCGCCACGAATTCGCAGAAAACCCGCAGCTTGTTCAAAAGCCTTTGGCCCCAACTTAGCCACCTTTAACAGTTGTCGGCGGTTCTTAAAAACTCCATGCTCGTTGCGATAAGCGACAATGTTATTAGCCACCGTAGCTGTAATTCCGGAAACAAAGGTCAAAAGTTCCTTAGAAGCCGTATTTAAGTCCACACCGACGTAATTCACGCAACTTTCTACAGTTTCATCTAGCTTCTTTTTCAGCAACTTTTGATCTACATCATGCTGATATTGTCCCACACCGATAGATTTCGGGTCAATTTTCACCAGTTCCGCCAGAGGGTCTTGCAAACGGCGACCGATACTAATTGCACCACGCACGGTAATATCCAAATGGGGAAACTCTTCTAACGCCACTTTACTCGCAGAATATATCGATGCGCCAGACTCATTTACCATCACCTTAACCGGTTTGCGGTCGATGGCTTGTAATATCTGCGCTACAAACTCATCTGTCTCACGGGAAGCTGTACCATTACCAATAGCAATTAACTCAATCTGATATTTGATAATCAAATTTTTAATCGTTTGTGCAGCTTTGGCGCGTTGTTCAGCCGCTTGGTGAGGAAACACCGCCTGATATTCTAAAAATTGTCCGGTTTGGTCGAGTACCGCAACTTTACACCCAGTTCTAAAGCCTGGGTCTATAGCCAGTGTGGGTTTCATTCCTGCTGGTGCAGATAAGAGTAATTCTTGCAGATTTGTTTCAAAGGTTTTAATTGACTCAATATCAGCATAGGTTTTTTTCTGAGAAATCACCTCACCGATAATGGAAGTTTTCATCAGCCGATTAAATGCGTCTTTGAGCATCCCCTGATAAAAATCGCGAATTATCCGCACTTTCGCCTTCATTTCCTTTGATTCGAGATAGTCTAACACCACATCTTCATCAAAAGCAATTTCATAGCTTAATACTCCCTCAGCTTCACCGCGACACAACGCCAGCAGATTATGAGGTGCAATATTTTTCACCCGAATTTGATAGTTGCGGTACATCTCAAATTTGGTTGTCCCTTCGGGATAATCCTTTTTAATGTGAGAGACAAATACCCCCTCGGCTAGGAAGTAATCACGCAGATATGCCCGTAAATCGGCTTTTTCTGCCACCTCTTCCGCTAAAATATCCGCAGCACCTTTGAGTGCTTCTTGTGGTGTTTTAACTCCCTGAGTCTCAGAAACATATTTTGCTGCTTCTTCTTCCAGTGATGCGGATGCAGCATTTGGGACATTGAGCGATTTGATCAACTCCGCTAAAGGTTCTAAACCTTTTTCTCTGGCGATAGTGGCGCGGGTACGGCGTTTTGGTCGATAGGGGAGATATAAATCTTCCAGTTCAGTTTTTTGTAAACAGGCTACAATTTTGGCTTTGAGTTCATCTGTGAGTTTACCTTGTTCCGCGATCGCATTTAAAATTACCGATTTCCGTTCAGCCAACTCTGTTAAGTAAGCATAGCGCTCAAACAGGTCACGCAGTTGGACTTCATTCATTTCCCCAGTGCGTTCTTTGCGGTAACGTGCAATAAAGGGAACCGTCGCACCTTCGGCTAAAAGTTCCAACGCGTTTTGGATTTGATGGGGTTTGAGATTTAATTCAGTCGCCAGTAGTTGAGGAATATTCAGCATCGGGTGTTTAATTTAAAAAGGTGAGTCCTAAATGTAATATGCTATGTCGTCCACTCAGGAATAGCACGAAGCGTTAACTTAATTACCGGGTTTTTGCTTAATTTAGAGGGTTGATGGATCTAGAGGATTTTGCATAAAATCAACTTAGTTGTAGAATTAACAACAATTATAAAAACAGTTTTTGTCTGCTTTGATCCATTTTTGCATTTTAGTTACGAGGATAGTAAAAATGCACTTATCTTTTTTGATTCCCCTCTGTACTGGTTTAGCTATCGGCTATGTATCTAAAAAGTGTGATGGCGAAATAGCTTATCTGATCAGTTTATTTATGATTCTCAGTCTAATTTTGAGTTTAGTATTAGCCCCCTGGCAATTTCAGCTAGTGCTGTTAATCCTAGTTCTGGTTAGCACAGATAGATAATCAATACATAAAAATTAAGTTCCCAGCTAATATCTCTGTGTAAGCTGAGATATTTTGCCTTATCTCCCTATGGGGAATTTTAGCAATACTTTGGACAATCTGCGATAATAACCCAGGCGGTGAATCTGTCTGTGTTAAGGGTGCTAAGGGTAATAGTGCAGGATTATCTAGAAATAAGGCTGTATTTTACTCCCACATTCTCACCACACCATAACGGTGATGTGTCATCTGATTGACATATTCTGTGGTGAATGCCATATTCTGGCTTGTCTCTTGCAAGAAAATCACTACTTGGGTAATGGGAAAGGGTTAGGGTGGGGTTTTAGGCATCGTTATATAAAATTGGTATTAATGTCTAACGCACCTCTTTCAGACTATCAACTTGTTTCGTAAACATTTCCGTAAATAGACTCATGACTGTACGTTCTTCACGTACCTTAATGTTAGCCACAATTGACATTCCTGACTGTAAGGAGATATTTCTTCCCTGAGCATCTAAATATTGTTTATCCAAACTAATAGTTGCAGGAAACCTATAAAATCTATATGTTTCATCTGGTGGTAACGCATCTGAGCCTATACTCATTACTTGTCCTTTAATATCGCCAAACTGGCTGAAAGGAAAAGAATCAATTCTCACATCAGTCTGCATTCCTGACCGCACAAAGCCAATATCTTTATTGGTAATAAAAACCTCAGCAATATATTTGTCATCAGGGACAATTTGTAGGACTTGTTGACTAGCATTAGCTACAAAACCGGGGTTTTTAGCTTGTAAATCAAAAATTGTTCCGGCTACGGGTGCGCGAAGTTCTTGATATTCAAAGTTTAATTGAGCTTGAGAAATCTTACTATTTATATCTGCCAATGTTTGTTGATTACTTAGCACAATTCTCATGAATTGGCTATCAATTTCCGCAATACGTTTTTTATTATCAGCTATTTTCTCTAAGACATTTTTTCCAGAAGCAGCCACAGTATTTTCAAGTTCCTGTTGTCCTTGCTCAATTGTCAACTGTAGACGTTGCTGTTCTTCATCTAATTGCGCTATTTCAAATGATAGGGTTTGCACCTGTTGTTGTTGATTAAGATATTGAAGCTGAGAAATACCTCCTTCCTCTGCTAATATTTGAATTTTATCTAATATATTTTGCTGAATAGCTAAACTAGATTTAGTATTATTCTTTCTCGCTTGGATTTGAGCAAGTTGTTTCTTAGTTTTCTCTACTTCTAACTGTCTTACAGCCGAGCGAGAATCAAATTCTCTTCGAGCAAATTCTAGGCGTTGTTGTTCATCAACTCCTAAACCTGCAAATCTATTCAAGTTAATTAATTCAGCACGTAATAATTCATTTTCTTTAACTAAAGCTGTCCGACCTTTCAAAAGAAACTCGGCATCTACTGGTAATTTACCACGTGAAAACTCCACTTCAGATGCTGTAGTATAACTAGTTGCCATTAACTGACGATAAATTTGGTTTTCTTCGGTTAACGCCGTGCGAATCTTTTTTAAAGCATCTAGTTCAGCAACAGTAGCAACGGTTTCAAAAGTTAGCAGCAAATCTCCTGGGTTGACTTTTTCTCCATCTTTAACATGAACCGATTTTACTACTCCACTCACAGGAGCTTGAACTTCTTTGACTGTCCCTTCCGGCTTGAGTTGACCTATAGCCGGGACTACTTGCTCAATTTTGGCGAAATATGCCCAAATAACTCCAAAACAAGCTAGCCCAATTAAAGTCATCATAATTGTGCGTGACCAAATTGGAGATTGGCGTAACACAACTGATTGGTCAAAATTAGTATAATTGGCATTTGCTAAAGGTTGATTAGTGTCCTTAGCTGAAGATGTTAGTACCCCCGAATCCGCCTTGACACCGTTTTTTTGTTTACCGTTGCCATTACCATTAAGTTGAATCATACAATTTTAGATTTTAGATTTTAGATTTTAGATTTTAGATTTACCCCACAGACAAATCTAGGGGCTGGAGAAATTTAAATTGATTCTACAGATAAATCTGGGGGATTTTAACATTAAGAAACTATTGGTCATGATGATTTTATTTGTTGGGTACAAAATTATTAATGGCGTTACACATTTACTTCTTGTTGCTGATATAGATAAAAATAATGACCTTTAGCAGCCATTAATTCTTGATGACTTCCTTGTTCTATAACTCTGCCATTATCCATCACGACAATCATATCTGCATGGCTGACAGTGGTGAGCCGGTGGGTAATAAAGAAGACTGTGTTGCCTTGAAAGGCTTTCGCTAAGTTTAAACAAACTTGTCGTTCAGTGGGATAGTCTAGAGCGCTGGTGGCTTCGTCTAAAACTAATAATTTGGGTCGTTGTAAAATAGAACGAGCTATAGCTATTCTTTGTCGTTGTCCACCTGAAAGTCCTGCACCCCGTTCTCCTACCCGTGTATTGTAACCGTTGGGTAAAGACATAATAAAATCATGAGCCACAGCAATACGAGCAGCTTCAATAATTTCATCAGTTGTAGAATCGGGATTCGTTAAGGCAATATTTTCCTGAACAGTTCCATCAAATAGTAGTGTTTCTTGGGGAACTACACCCACCTGTCGCCGCAGTGAATAAAGTTCAACCTTAGCAATATCATAATTATCAATTAAAATTCTGCCTGATTCCACTTCGTAAAGTCTCAGAAGTAATTTCATTAACGTACTTTTACCTGAACCACTTTGTCCGACAATTCCAATAAATTTACCCGATGCAATTTCCAGATTAACGTTAGAAAGTTGCAAAGGACCGCTTGTCGCAAATCGGAAGGAAACATTTTCAAATTTTACGCTTCCAGAAATTGCGGGTAAAGGAATATTATCACGGTCTTCTTCCCCTTCTTGTGGTGTATCGACAATATCACTTAAACGTTCCAGGGATAATGCGGTTTCTTGGAAACTTTGCCAGAGTTGAGCTAAACGTAATATGGGGCTAGTAACGTAACCTGAGATAATTCTAAAAGCGATTAATTCACCGAGAGTTAATTCTCCTTGTAGGACTAAATAAGCACCTAACCACAAAACTAACAATGCACTGAGTTTATTCAGAAAACTACTAGTAGAATTAGCCAGAGTGGAAGTAATCACGGTTTTAAAACCAGCAGCTACATACCTTGCATAACGCTCTTGCCAAGAAAAACGCGATTGCAATTCAATATTTTGCGCTTTTACTGTTTGAATCCCCGACATTACTTCAACTAAATAAGATTGAGTATGGGCGTTACGTTCAGCTTTGGTGCGTAATTGTTTGCTAATTGTGGGAGATGCAATTAAGGTGAGAATAATAAATATAGGTATTGTGCCTAAACCGACTAAGGTTAACTGCCAACTATAAAACAGCATCACGACAATATAAATTATCGAAAATATGGCATCTAAGACTACTGTTAAGGCTGTACCAGTGAGAAATTGCCGAATATTTTCTAATTCGTTGACGCGAGTGGCTAGTTCACCTACAGGGCGGCGTTCAAAATAGCGTAGTGGTAGACGTAATAAGTGGTCGATAATTTGTGAACCCAAACCCATATCAATCCGGTTGGTTGTATCCACAAATAAGTAAGTTCTTAATGTGGTCAGTAAGGCTTCAAATATACCGACTACTAAGAGCAAAACTCCTAAAACATTCAGGGTACTAATGCTATTTTGAACGATAACTTTGTCAATAATTAACTGAATTACAAGGGGATTAGCTAGCTGGGCTAACTGAACAAAAAACGAAGCAATAAAAACTTCTATCAGAACTCGTCGATGCTTTGATAAATAAGGAATAAACCACTGAATACCAAAGCGTTCTTGAGGCGTTTCTTTAGTAGCAGACAGTAATAAAATTTTTACCTGGGGAGGTAAATTGCTTTCATCAATATCTAATTGGGCGACAAATTCAGCAGGTTTGTAACGGACAATTCCTTGGGATGGCACACCTGCAACAATGGTATTAGCTCCTGTTTCATATAAAACAGCATAACTATCACCATAATAAAGTAGGGCTGGTGTCGGAATGCGCGTAATTGCCGCCACTGGTAATTCTATTAATTGGGATTTGAGTCCAATTAACTCTGCTATGTAAGCACAAGTGGGAAAGGATATACTACCTTGGCGTTTGATTTGTTCAGTTAAAATGCGCCGAATCACTTCCTTGCGAAAGGGCATTTTTAGGTGTTTCGAGAGCATTTGGAAACAAGCGGAGATGCTATTTATTTCGCCTTTACCGCTCACAAATGGGTAATTTTGATGTTTTTGTTTACCTGGCTGTGGAGATGGTTGGGATGGGGGAATTTCTGCGTCTGATGCGTAGGGAATCTCTAGTTCATCTGTGATGATGGGTTGGGTAAGACTTAGAGGAGTCTCTATCTGATGACTATCTAAAAATGATAAGTCGGCGGGAGATAAACCAATCAAACGCACCCGACTTGTTCCTTTAACTTCCAGTTTTTCACCTAAGTTTAGGCGGGAACTAGGAGGAAAATTTGTGACTGAACCGCCACCACTGATAAACCAGATGTTTTCATTATCTAGTTGGTTGGCTGGGGTTGTTCCGGGATTTAGGTAATGTATTTTGGCGCTGGATAAGGCTTGTTGAGCGAGTTCTGTGAGATTAGTGATGGCGTTGGCTTGCTTTTCTACTTGTGAACCCAGAAGATCAAAAACTTCGATTAAATGACTGCGGTTTAAGCGTGTATTGGCAAAGTCTGGGTAGGAAGTTAGTAGGCGTAAGTATTCGGTTTTACTCAAGCTGAGACAGATAACTTCGGTGGATGCGATCGCGGTTTCACAGGCAACCTCGCGTATTATACTAATCTCACCGATAATTTCGCTTGGTGCTAATAATTTTAATGTCGTAGGTGTTTGCGTTTGGGAATGATATCCCAATAAACGGACTTTTCCTTCGTAAAGAATTGTAATTTGTTCGGGGATTTTTTCTTGACCAATTATTTTTTGTCCTATACGATAGCGCCAAGCTTGGAGTTGTTGGGACAGATGAGTTATCTCTTCGGTAGGTAGTTGTGCAAACCCCTCTAGCTTGGCAATAAATTCTTGAAAGGAACTTGTAATGTAAGTCATGCCCTGTTAGGTTTATTGATAACTGTATTCATAATTGCTCCAATTTAGCTTAATATTCAACACTTCTGGTATGGTGGAATTATCTAATTTTCAGATTTTGCTTTGTCATCTGTGCTTGTAACCAACTATTAAAACGTTCATTCAGTAAGCGTTGACGCAGGGAATTATCTAACTGTGTGAGTAATAACTTTTCGAGGCGGACTATGACTATCCAGTTTTCTAATTGAGTGGGTGGTAATAGTTGTTGTGGCTGGCTAGCGGCTAATATTTTGGCTAAAATTGGATGAATAGTTTGCAATTCAACGGGGCCAATTAAACCATTGGTCTGTGCTTCTGGTCCTTGAGAATATTCCCGCGCCAATTCTGCAAAAGTTTGTTCTCCAGCTTGCAGACGAAAATAGATTTCTTGAGCAATCCCAATGTCGTTAGTTCGGATCAGAGAATAGACTACTCGATCTAATTGGGGTTTGCGTTGTGAAAAATAAGATTCTAAATCGCCTCCCCAGGTGAGATGCTTGAATTTTTCTATTTTAAATTGGCGGATGGCGATCGCATCCAACTTTTCTGCACTGATGTTATTTTGCTCCAGCCAACGCTGACGCACATCTTCAGAGGTAATTTGATAATGTTTGGCTAAATTTTCGCAGGCAATTTTCTCTTCTTCTGGTGTACACAAAATTGGTGCGATCGCTTGGTCAAGCACCACCTCTTTGATTAGCTGCGGCAGCATCTGGTATTTTTCCAGCAGTTGTAAAATTTCTGCTGTCGTTGATTGATTGAGATTAGTCGCTGCTTGTTGCCAGATATTACCCAGTTCTAGAATTGTTGTCATATCGCTTTATTAAAAACATTCCATGTTATCAAACGGGTAAAGCACAATGAGAATCTTGAACCATACATCTATAAAAATATCCGCATCTCAACTCAATGATATAAATTTGCGAAATGCGACATATATATGCAAATGTACAAAATGTACACTTACTGTAAGATATGCGATCGCCTCCTTTATTCAGAAGCGATCACCATGTTCAATTAACTCCAACTAACAAGAAAGTCTTGGTTAGTTAGATTGAGTCCAGGAAAAGAGTAACTTGTTACCGCACTTCTGGCAAAATTGGAAATTTTCGGGGTTAGGGTGGAGACAGTCAGGATTGAGACATTGAGGCATAGAAGAGAAACCGGGGTTTGTTCCAATTTTAACCCAAGGTCACAGATTCTTGCATAATATCCCTGACTCTATTTAGTTTTAAATGGACGTACCCCGACTCGAACGGGGGACCTCTACGATGTCAACGTAGCGCTCTAACCAACTGAGCTATACGTCCTTAACCACACGAAAACCTAACATAACATATATTTTACAGGAAAGCAAATATTAATTTTCATGCCGTCAGTCCACAGATGCACGGCGGACTATTCTTTGCTGCTAGCAGTAGTGTTTGTACCTCTGCTGAGGTGAAGATTTTTCAACTATTGCTAGAAAAATACACTAGTAAAAGTGACGCACAAACTTTCATAAACTGCGATTTACTTGTATATACTCTCTTATTCTCGGCGCATTATTGTATTACGTGTGTGTCAGTGTAAGCTTAATATTATGTATATTTTTTATCTTGAATCTTCAATAACTCTGAATAGGTAAAACTTGTAGAAACTATTTTAAAAACTTATAATATTGATAAAATAATCTTAAATATTTAGAATGCTAACTGCTTTAATAACTGGTGCTTCTAGTGGTATTGGTAAAGCCTTTGCTCAGGAATTAGCTGCACGCAAGACAAACTTGGTTTTAGTATCTCGTTCCGAAGAAAAACTTAATCAACTAGCAAAACAACTACAAGATCAATATCAAGTTCGAGTAGATGTTATAGTTAAAGACCTGACAGAGGCTGATGCACCTGCCGCTGTATTTGATGCCACTAAAACCAAGAAACTCACTATTGATTTATTAATTAATAATGCTGGTTTTGGTGACTATGGTGATTTTGCCCAAAGTGATGGAGAACGGCAAATAAAAATTGTCCAACTTAACGTTTTAGCATTGGTAGATTTAACCCATAAATTTCTGCCTCTAATGCGGCAACGTCATTCTGGTGGAATTATTAATGTATCTTCAATTACAGCATTTCAACCAATACCATATCTTTCTGTATATGCTGCTAGTAAAGCCTTTATTCTCAGTTTCAGTGAAGCACTTTGGGCAGAAAACCGTCCCTATGGTGTGCGTGTCCTAGCTACTTGTCCAGGGCCAATAGAAACCAACTTCTTTGAAGAAGCTAACTTTCCTACAACTTTAGTAGGAAATACCGATAAAAATTATTCTTCTGAACAAGTTGTGTGTGAATCGTTAAAGGCTTTAGAAAATTGTCAACCAACACTTGTTATGGGTGACACTAAAACTCAAATAAGAAGTACATTGGCTAGATTAGTACCACGAAAAATTCTGTTGAATATGTTAGCCAGACATTTTAAAGCTTAAAAGAATATAAAAAATTATTCATAGCCAAAAATACCTTAACTTTTTGAGTTAGGTAAATTTTATCTTGTAAAGCCTTGTATCTTTTGTGATAATTACTATAAAATATACGGTGATCACAATCACGATAAGAGGTTATATTCATAACAATAAATATTAGACAATCAATTTAAAAACTAAAAACTACCCAGAATGGAGAAACATAGGCATCCTATGTAAGTTCCACTATAGGCAGTGTTTAAACTTCCTTTTTCAGCAAATGCTCACCGTAATTAGGTTTGTCTCATGGAACTTCTAGATAATTTTTTTTTCCTAGCCAGTTTATTCCTCACGGACATTGCTATCTGTGGAAACCGGGATTGGTCTGGTTGCATATTATTTCTGATTCGTTAACTGCCTTTGCCTACTATTCGATTCCAGTCATGCTGGTCTATTTTGTCCGCAAACGAAGAGATGTCCCTTTTGGTTGGATATTCTTGATGTTTAGTGCATTCATCATTGCCTGTGGTACAACCCATCTAATGAATGTGTGGACGCTTTGGCATCCTACTTATTGGCTATCGGGGTTCATCAAAGCTATCACTGCCTTTGTGTCTGTTTTGACAGCGATAGAACTGTTTCCATTAATACCTAAAGCACTGGCGCTACCTAGTCCTGCCCAACTCGCAAAAGAAATTGCTGAACGTAAACGCACAGAAGAGGTGCTAAGAGAAAGTGAGCAACGCTGGCAATTAGCTTTACGTGGTAATAATGATGGTATTTGGGATTGGAATGTGAAAACCAATGAGGTTTTCTTCTCGACTCGGTGGAAACAAATGCTCGGTTATGCAGAACACGAAATTTCCCACCACTTAGATGAAAGTTTGATGCGGGTGCATCCAGATGATCTCAACTCGGTCATCGCAGCAGTTCAAAATCATTTTTCTAGAACAACACCGTTTTACACTAACGAGCATCGATTTCTATGTAAAGACGGTACTTACAAATGGATTTTGGATCGGGGTCAAGCGCTGTGGGATGAAAATGGTAATGTAGTACGTATGGTCGGTTCACATACTGACATTACTGAGCGCAAGCAAGCAGAGGAGACTTTAAGCAACCTATTAGGGCAACTAGAAGGTATAGTTGAACAACGGACACTAGAGTTAACACAAATCAACTATTCACTACAAACAGAAATTACCGAGCGCCAGCGAATAGAGAAGGCATTAAGAGAAAGCGAACAGCAATTCCGGGCAGCATTTCACCAAGCGGCTGTTGGTATTGCTCATGTAGGCATAAATGGTCAGTTCCTATTGGTTAACCAGAAGCTTTGCGATATTGTTGGGTACAGATCCCAGGAAGTACAGCTTCTAAGTTTTCAAGAGATTACTCACCCAGATGATCTTGAGAATGATCTGAAGTATATTAACCAGATGTTAGCTGGCGATATTTCAAATTATTCTCTGGAAAAACGCTATTTTCGTAAAAACGGTTCTATCGTCTGGATTAATATCACAGTGTCTTTAATGCGCGAACTTTCTGGTGAACCAAAGTATTTTATTTCTGTGATCGAGGATATTAGCGATCGCAAGCAATCACATGAGCAGATACAAGCATCACTTTTAGAAAAAGAAGTACTCTTAAAAGAAATTTACCATCGAGTTAAAAACAATTTACAGGTTGTTTCTAGCCTCCTAAACCTGCAATCTGCATACATCAAAGATACAGAAGATATGGTAATATTCCAACAAAGTCAGCAGCGCATCGCCTCAATGGCTTTAGTTCATGAAAAAATGTATCAGTCACCAGATTTAGCCAAGATTAATTTAAATGAATATGTCCAAGATTTAGTATCAAGTTTATGCACTTGCTACGAATTAAATATAGATACAATCGCTATCAATATTAATGTTGATGATGGGATTCTATTGGGTTTAGATACAGCGATTCCTTGTAGTTTAATTATCCATGAACTTGTGTCTAACTCCTTGAAGCACGCATTTGCTGAAGGTAGATTAGGCGAAATTAACATTGAAATAAAAAATACTTCTTTAAATGAAATTTCACTTGTAGTTAGGGATAACGGTATTGGTTTACCGTCAAACTTTGATTTTCAAGATACAGCATCATTAGGCTGGGAGTTAATAGATGCTTTAAGTAGTCAACTTTCAGGAGATATTACTATTAATAGCGATATCGGAGTAGAATTTAAAATAAATTTCCCCCTAGTATAGATAAACTCGAATTATATATGACAAACACAAAAATCGTCATAGTAGAAGATGAAGCTATTGTTGCTAAAGATTTACGTAATCGGCTGCAAAAATTTGGCTATATAGTTGTTGCTATTGCTTCATCAGGACAAGAAGCAATTAATAAGTCTTTAGAAATGTGTCCAGATTTAGTGCTAATGGATATTAGATTGAAAGGGCAAATGGATGGCATAGAAGCAGCTGATGAAATTCATAAGCATTTAGATATTCCGATAATTTATCTCACAGCTTATGCTGATGAAAAAACTTTAGATAGGGCAAAAATAACTGAGCCTTTTGGTTACTTACTCAAACCTTTCAAAGAAAGAGAGCTACAAATCAATATTGAAATTGCTCTCACTAAACATAAATTAGAAAAGCAGTTAAGAACACAACACAAATGGTTATCTACACTTCTTAAAAGTATCAGCGATGGAGTAATTGCTAGCGACTTTGAAAACTTAGTAACTTTTATGAATCCAGTTGCGGAAAGTCTCACCGGCTGGAAACAAGAGGAAGCTTTTGGCAAAAATTCATCGGAAGTTTTCAATATTGCTAATGGAACAACTCACGAACCTGTAGAAAGTCCGATAAAAAAAGCCCTGCAAGACGGGACTGTGATTGGTTTACCAGCCGAAACGATTCTGATTTCTAAAAATGGCGCAGAAATACCCATTGATGACAGTGCTGCACCAATTAAAGATGATCAAGATCATATTACCGGTGCAGTATTAATTTTCAGAGATGTGACTGAGCGCAAACAGGCTATAGAAGCTCGCCAAAAGCAAATTGAGCAAGAACAACTTGTAGCACAACTAGCAGAAATAAATAAACTCAAAAACGAGTTTCTGAGTTTATTGTCTCACGAATTGCGATCGCCTCTGAGCAATATGAAGGTGATGATTCAAATGTTACAAATGTCTATCACACCTGAAGAAAGTCAGCGCTATTTGGAAATGCTGGAAATTGAGTGCGATCGCGAGATGGAACTAATCAACGATTTACTAGACTTACAACGCTTAGAAACTCAAGCTTGTCTGTTTATTACTCCAGATGTTTTGCTCTTAGAACAGTGGATACCTTGGGTGATTTCACCGTTTCAAGTCCGTGTTCAAGAACATCAGCAAACTTTACAGTTAAATCTGCCCTCAAATCTGCCGTCGCTATTCTCGGATGCTACTAGCTTAGAGCGGATATTAGCGGAATTACTTAATAATGCCTGCAAATATACTCCCGCCGGGGGCGAAATTATCTTGAGTATAGATCACAATTCCTCGAAAATACCCCCCAGTACTATTTTCACTGTTCGTAATTCAGTTGAAATTCCTCCAGCAGAATTACCACGCATCTTTGATAAATTTTATCGCCTCCCCAATGCTGACATTTGGAATCACGGTGGCACAGGATTAGGGTTATCTATAGTGCAGAAGCTAGTTGAACAACTCCAAGGAATTATTCAAGTTGAAAGTAGTGAGGGATGGACAAATTTCAGGCTCATTTTGACTGATTTAGTTGATATAACCAGTTAGTGCCGTCCTATATAACTAAGCCGGCGAGAAAAATTAAATGTACATCAAGAAATATAAATTGTTCGTAGAAAGTTTTTTCAGGTAATGTCTTATCATATTACCAGATATTTAGACACATTCTTGAGAAAGATGACTCTCATAAATTAGTAGGTTTAAATTAATTTTGGTGTGTCGAATAACTGCTTTCTATGGAGGTTTAGCCAAATGCTAAACCTTTTTTGTGTTCGCAGGATCAAGGCATATCATTTTGTAAAATCTTTGTCCACTTCCTATTGGATGATGAATAATGTCATCCAAATAGCTAAATTAATTTGATAGATTCTACTTCTACAAAGGCTTGGTTTATTGCCAAGCCTTTTTTATATGATATCTATTTTAATTGTAAAATTATATACTAAATCTTGTGTTAAAGGATAAACGATAAAAATAATTCCCTTGGATAAATAATATATTCTGTTGTTTTATACTTGTATTTATATTAGTTTTATGTAATGTAATAAATGCAAATTATATGGCTTGTTGTTGTTAAAAATATAACCAGAATAAGTTAATATCAAATTTAAGCAAATTTAGATATAACCTATAGATAGATGAAATTTAGTAGTAGTATATTTAAACTTACGGTATATGGTAAACTCTTGGTATATATAGGCTTGGCTAATAGTCAAGCCTATTTTGTGTGCCTTGAACTTAGCTCATCGTTAGGTTTATTTGTGATTACCTCCTGAAATACTATTCATTCTCTATCTTTCAATAGGTAGGGTAAATAAAATTTTTGTCGTGTTATTATGAAGTTCATTAATGCCTGAAAAACATATATCTACCCTGGAACTAAAGCCAGGGTTTTTTATACAAATTAAGTTATTTAAATAATTATAATCAAATTTATTCTTACTAGAGGATGATTTTAATTAGTATTAATGTATAAACATTTATGATTTTTTTGTATATATGAGGATGAATATCACATTTAATAAAATTTGTACATTACTTTAAGATAGATGAAATGAGATAAGTTTATATATAAATTAGCTAGGTATGGTAAACACCTGGTATATAAAGGCTTGACTCTTGTTCAAGCCTTTTTCATACTTTTGGGCTATGAAATAATTTAACGTATGCTAGTTAAAAACATTTGGATACTAACTAAAGGAAGATGAACTATAAAAAGAGTAGTTTTAACTTATAGCTTAGTACGTTGTTAAGCACAGCAATAATCGAGGTTTGGTTTATAGCCAAACCTTTTTTTATGATTAAATAATTTATTCACTTATCAGTTTTTAGGATATTTGCACACATCCTTTAGGAGGATGACCTAAAGGCATAGAAAAGTTAAATTACTATTGGTGTAGTAAATGCTTGGTATACATAAAGGCTTGGATAATCCAAGCCTTTTTCCTTTAAAATTTGGGTTAATTTCTCCCACAGTTAAAATATGTATATACAAGTTAAGCTACGGCAAACACGGCAACTGTAATTGCCAATACCAGATTTTTTCAATAATTATTTTCATGTTTTTCAAATTTCATAGTTTGCAAACAAAAGAGAAACTCAGATTCCCAAATTCTACCCTTCGAGGGTCTACAAAAAATTGAGTATTTTTATGTTCGTAACTTATTATTGATTGCTAAAATATTCTTTATAATTAGTTCTTCACCAAGCCAAGCCATGCAAATTGTTTGACACAATAACAGTATACATGGTCATTAATTGCGAAAATTAGATTTTATATATGTAATTAATGCATAACTATGGTGGTAGTTGAGTATGATCTGTGCAATTGTTAAAGTCAGGAATAAAGTAGTTGATGGCATATTACAGACAAAATCCCTTGGTTACGACCAGGGGATTTTTATTGGCGAGTCTATGAATCCTAATGTAACTCCCTGACGTTGCAAAGCCCTTTTAATTTTTAAGTTTTGTAAACTCTGATAGACTCTCTAGTTGGCTGGAGAGTTTAGGATGAATATAAGGTAAATCTCCGCGAGAAGTCAGTAAAAGCCAAATTTAATCGCTGACTAGAGTCGAGATTCACCCCTACAGCCATCAAAATGAGGATTCACCACAATCATTAAAGATGGCTGAATTAGCTTTGCAGGCTGCAATTGAGCAGATACAAGCTTGGTCTTGATAGTTCTTTTATTCCCTAACGTAAATCTATGACACTCAAACTGACAGTTCCCAATATGGCTTGTTCTGCTTGTGCAACCAATATTACTAATGCCGTTAAAACAGTTGATGCGAATGCTACGATTCAGGCTGATCCACAAACCAAATTTGTGAACGTAGACACTCAAGCGTCAGAAACAGCAATTAAGGATGCTTTAGCGGCTGCTGGTTATCCAGCGGCTTAAATTTGATCAGCTGTTCTACATTGAATTTGCATGACGAGGGCGGGCATCTTTGCCCACCCCACAAGACTTTGATCTAATTTGAATGCAAACTAAATGTGTTTCACCTGATTAAGTTGCATTCATCTGATGGATGCAACTTCTGCTTGAACACCCTATATCAGTGAAAGTGGTTTACTTAGTATGGATACTCTCACACTCAAACTCCGAGGTATGAGTTGCGCTTCCTGTGCGAACAATATCGACCAAGCAATTCGCTCGGTTCCTGGGGTGATTGACTGCAACGTTAACTTTGGTGTTGAGCAGGCTAATATCAATTATGACCCAAAGCGCACTGATTTAAAGAAAATCCAAGCTGCTATCGATGCGGCGGGATACTCTTCTGCTTTAGTTCAAGAAGACATCCTGGCTGGTGAAGATGAGGCGGAGAAAGCTATTAAGTTAGCCGAAGACCAGGAAATTACCCGCAAGGTAATTGTGGGGGGTGTGATCGGGATTATCATGTTTGTCGGTTCCATACCCATGATGACTGGGCTAAATGTGCCGTTTATTCCGGCATTTCTCCATGATTATTGGGTGCAGTTAGTGTTAACTACGCCTGTGCAATTCTGGTGTGGTTGGACTTTTTACGTGAATGGCTGGAAAGCTCTAAAACACCATACGGCAACGATGGATACTCTGATGGCTGTGGGTACAAGTGCAGCTTATCTATATTCTTTGTTTGTGACTCTCTTCCCTGGATTTTTTCTGGCTCAGGGGTTGATGCCTCATGTATACTATGAGGTTTCTGTGACTGTGATTGCTTTAATTTTGCTGGGGCGGTTGTTAGAACATCGCGCTAGGGGAAAAACTTCTGAAGCTATTCATAAACTCATTGGACTACAACCCAAAAATGCCAAAGTTATCCGTGATGGTGTGGAAATGAATATTCCCATTACGGAAGTTGCAATCAATGATGTGATTTTGGTGCGCCCTGGGGAAAAGATTCCGGTAGATGGTGAGGTGATTACTGGTGCTTCTACGGTGGATGAGGCGATGGTCACGGGCGAAAGTTTACCTGTCCAGAAGCATCCAGGGGATGAGGTGATTGGGGCGACGATGAACAAAACTGGTAGTTTTCAGTTTCGGGCGACACGAGTGGGAAATGATACGTTTTTGGCGCAAATTGTCCAACTTGTGCAGGAAGCCCAAGGTTCTAAAGCCCCTATTCAACGATTAGCAGATCAGGTTACGGGCTGGTTTGTACCTGTTGTGATTGCGATCGCGATCGCCACTTTTGTGATTTGGTTTAATTTCATGGGTAACTTTACCCTGGCCATGATGACAACGGTGGGGGTATTAATTATTGCCTGTCCTTGTGCTTTGGGTTTAGCTACCCCAACTTCAATTATGGTGGGGACTGGTAAAGGGGCGGAAAATGGCATTTTAATTAAAGATGCCCAAAGCTTAGAACTAGCACACAAAATTCAAACCATTGTTCTGGATAAAACTGGGACTTTAACTGAAGGTAAACCCACTGTGACAGATTTTGTCTCTGTCAACGGTACAGCCCATCACAATGAACTGAAGCTGTTACAGTTAGCTGCTGCTGTGGAACGCAATTCTGAGCATCCTTTGGCGGAGGCGGTGGTCAAATATGCCCAATCCCAAGAGGTGAGTTTAACTGAGGCGAATAACTTTGCCGCTATTGCCGGGAGTGGTGTGCAAGCTTTGGTTTCAGACCGCTTGGTGCAAATCGGGACACAACGCTGGATGTCTGAATTGGGAATTAATACTGACACTCTCCAGCAGTATAAAGATGCCTGGGAAACTGCGGCTAAAACAGTAATTTTAATGGCTGTAGATGGCGAGATTCAAGGAGTGATGGGGATTGCTGATGCTCTGAAACCTTCATCAGCCGCGGCAGTAAAAATACTGCAAAAACTAGGTTTAGAAGTAGTCATGTTGACTGGAGATAATCGCAAAACTGCGGAAGCGATCGCGCAACAAGTCGGCATCCAGCGAGTGTTTCCAGAGGTGCGCCCAGACCAAAAAGTGGCGATGATTCAATCTCTGCAAGGTGAAAAGGGTGAAGCTAAAATTGTGGCTATGGTCGGTGATGGGATTAATGATGCCCCTGCACTAGCACAAGCAGATGTGGGCATTGCCATTGGGACAGGAACAGATGTGGCGATCGCCGCTAGTGACATTACACTAATTTCTGGCGACTTACAAGGCATTGTCACAGCCATTCAACTCAGTCGGGCGACCATTCGCAATATCCGGCAAAACCTGTTCTTTGCCTTTATCTACAACGTCATCGGCATTCCTGTAGCTGCGGGAATTCTGTTTCCTTTGTTTGGCTGGTTGCTAAATCCCATTCTCGCCGGTGCAGCAATGGCTTTGTCTTCGGTCTCTGTGGTGACAAATGCCCTGAGATTGCGGAAATTTCAACCAAAAGTTATCTCTTAAACTGTACAATAATTTAACCAATGTTCAGTAAAAATCTGCTTTGGGCTAGTCTGACCGCTTTCGGTTTGTCTATAGGAACTGCATCAGCAGCAATGCCAACCCATTCATCAGGAGAAACGAGCCAATTTCAAGCTATCGAGCAACCTTTAGGATTGAAAGTTGGTGTGACTCTGGGTGGTATAGCGTTAATCGGATTAGAACTATGGTGGTTTCTCTTCAGTAAGACCACAGTAAAAAGCAACACTAAGGGAGAGTAAATTTGGATCAGGGAAGCGATCGCCGTGACATATAGTTCCGTACAGCGATCGCCTGATTGATTTATCCCTAGCCACAGGGATTAATCACCAAAATTGTAATTCTGTTATGGGCTAAATGATTGCAGTGGCACGCCCCTCATATCCCCTAAATTTTGTCTCCCCCTACCTCTTTGGTGAGGTTCTGTATTTTATTGCCCAGAGAGTTGGCAATTTAAAGAAATTCTGTGAGCGTTTATGCTTAAAATTGCTTAAAAGGCCATTTGCAGAACATCTCCAAGCTATGATCACTGAAATATTTCCTTTTCGTTTTGAGGTAAACACAGTAGCGATCGCTGGTGCGAGTGTGTGGTCATTGGCGCTGTACTTCGCTTTTTCGTCACTGCGTGAGAAAATCATTGAGCAGCTCAATCGCTGGTTTAATTTTGCCGAGCGATCGCTTTACACCAGCCAAACCGAATTTGAAAAGACACGGGAAGCCAGAGAATCCCAAAACGCTTTTTACGCCTCACTATTTAGCATCGTCCCTTTTCTAGTAATTGGTGCTTTATCCAACTGGCTGATAGAAATTAGCTTAGGACGCAGTTGGGGAATCAGCCTCGGTATAATGGCTTGTATTATTTCTGGTATTTACGAACTGGGACGACAGAACGCCAGTTTTCCCGATTAAATCCCATCTTAAACCCACGTAGGTGGGTTTCGTTTGTGTAGCCGCGACTTCTAGTCGCCAAGGCTAATTTACAAAACATCACGCACTAAACCTGCTAACTTTTGGGCTGCACCACTTTCACCCCTAACACTGCGTAATTTAGCCCTCATTGCTTCTAATCTCTCTGGATGATCCAAAAATTCTAAAACCATTTCTGCCACCTCTTGCGGCTGGAGTTTGCCCACCAGTTCTGGTACAATCTCCTGCTTCGCCCAGATATTTGGCCATGCTAATAAACCTTTGCGACTCAACACCAGCGAGTTAATTACCTTCGCAAAAGTAGAACCCACCCCAGGTAAATTAGCTAACAATCCCGGTAAACCATCCCAAGAACGCATCGCATCAAGTTGTTGTGTCGGTATTAAAACAATCATCGGTACAGCCAAAGCACCGAGTTCAGCTGTGTTTGCGCCTACGGTGGTTAAACAGATAGTACATTGGGATAATAATTGATGGGCGGGATTTTCTCTGCACAATTCCAAACACAAACCCGTTTCAGTTTTCAGCACGGGATGCTCAGATTCAACTAAACTAGCCGACAAACCCCCAAATATTTGCACAAAAGGGTTTTTTTCAGAGTCAGCAAAACTCGCTAAAGTTTGTAAATCCAATGTCGGCGCAACGGGAATCACAAATCTAGTTTGGGGTCTTTTTGCGTGAATATATTCGGCAATAGCTAAGGATAATGGTACTCCTTGGGCTAATTTTGCTGGTTTCGACCCCGGAAGTAAACCAATTATTTCACTTGTAGAGACGCGATTCATCGCGTCTTGATCCATCCCTTGATCCATCGCGTCTGAAATTTCTGAAACGTCCAGCATCAAATCCCCCACAACAGTAAATTTGTGAGCATATTTTGGGGAAACTTTTTCAGCAACTTTGGCCTGCATTACGCCAAAACGGTCAATCAAATTATGCCAACGTGCATCCCATTCAGCGTAAACAACTGTGCGATAACCCAGTTTTTTACCAATGACCACCGGAAAAATTTGATCACCACCTAAGAAAACTACCACACCGCGATCGCGCCATTCCCAATTCTCAAAAGTCTTTCCCCACAGGAGAAACTGCCAAAAATGCTCTGCTGATTGTACCCTGTCAACTTCTGGATATGAAAGTGCGATCGCCGCTTCCTTACCACTAGCATTTGGACAAGGAGACAAAACCACAGAAATCCTCACCACAGCAGGATCAGCCCCTAATTCTTGCCGTAAAGCCTTAACAACAGGACGCACCCAGGTAGTCACCTCACCAGGGCCATTCGAGAGAATCACAATATCAACTGGTTTGGTCATTAGTCATTGGTCATTAGTCATTGTCATCTCTCATATTCCCATATTCCCCACTCCCCACTCCCCACTCCCCACTCCCCCAAATATTACAAAACTGTTACATAAATGTGAGTAAACACTTTTCTTATTTGTCAAGATTTATCAAGAAATATTTATTTTTATATATCGATTTGTGTCATCTAGACCACGAAATGCACAAAGAGTAAGGTTTTTCTGATAAAAAATTAATATTGCCGATCACAAAGAAGTAACTCTGGCGGCAGATGTCGCAAAGAGCTTCTGTTTAAAGAACATCAAAGGAGCAAATCTGCATGTTCACACACGTCAAGTCCACCATTAGACATATTGCGCCTGATAACTTACGCGGACGTAATTTAATCAAGGTGGTCTATGTCGTGCTTGAGTCCCAATATCAAAGTGCATTGTCGCAAGCTGTTAGCACGATAAACTCGAACAATCCCAACCTAGCCATCGAAATCAGTGGGTACTTGATCGAGGAACTCCGAGACCCAGAGAACTACGAAGAGTTCAAACGGGAAATGGAGACAGCTAACATCTTTATCGCCTCACTTATTTTCATAGAAGACTTAGCACAAAAAGTAGTTACAGCCGTCGAACCACACCGCCATCACCTAGATGTTTCGGTTGTTTTCCCATCAATGCCCGAAGTCATGCGCCTCAACAAAATGGGGAGCTTTTCCTTAGCACAATTGGGACAATCGAAGAGTGTCATCGCTCAATTTATGCGGAAACGCAAGGAAAAATCCGGAGCAGGATTCCAAGATGGAATGCTCAAACTGCTGCGAACCTTGCCCCAAGTATTAAAGTTCTTGCCAATGGAAAAGGCACAGGACGCACGAAATTTCATGCTCAGTTTTCAGTATTGGCTCGGAGGTTCACCAGAAAACCTGGAAAACTTCTTGCTGATGCTAGCTGATAAATATGTATTAAAAGATGTAGACAAGCAAAATTTTGCATCTCCTACTTATGAAGCGCCAGTTGTCTATCCCGATATGGGAATTTGGCATCCTTTGGCGACCACCATGTTTGAGGATATAAAAGAATACCTGAATTGGTACAGCGCCCGCAAGGATATTTCAAGTGATTTAAAAGATCCCTTAGCTCCTTGTGTCGGTTTAGTATTACAACGCACGCACCTAGTTACAGGTGATGATGCCCATTATGTAGCCATTGTCCAGGAATTGGAATCACTGGGAGCCAAAGTAATTCCTGTATTTGCTGGGGGATTGGATTTCTCCAAACCCGTGGATGCTTACTTCTATGAACCGACTACCAATACAACCCTCATCGATGCAGTGATTTCCTTGACTGGGTTTGCCCTAGTCGGTGGTCCAGCTAGACAAGACCATCCCAAAGCCATTGAATCACTCAAACGCCTGAATCGTCCTTATATGGTAGCGTTGCCCTTAGTCTTCCAAACCACAGAAGAGTGGATGGATAGCGACTTGGGTTTACATCCCATTCAAGTAGCTTTACAAATTGCTATTCCTGAATTAGATGGAGCCATTGAGCCGATAATTTTATCAGGTAGAGATGGGGCTACAGGTAAAGCACACGCACTGCAAGATCGAGTCGAAGCCATAGCCCAAAGAGCCTTAAAATGGGCTAACCTGCGCCGCAAGCCCAAACTCGACAAAAAAGTTGCCATCACCGTTTTCAGCTTCCCCCCAGATAAAGGCAACGTGGGAACCGCCGCCTACTTAGATGTATTCGGTTCCATATTTGAAGTATTAAAAGGGCTAAGAAACAACGGCTACGACGTGCAAGACGTTCCCGAAAGCGCCCAAGCATTAATGGAACAAGTCATCCACGATGCCCAGGCACAGTATTCCAGCCCAGAACTGAACATCGCCTACAAGATGTCAGTTCCAGAGTATGAAGCACTCACCCCCTACTCCCAACGCCTAGAAGAAAACTGGGGACCACCTCCCGGAAACCTCAACAGCGATGGGCAGAACCTGCTAATTTACGGCAAACAATTCGGTAACGTCTTCATCGGCGTACAGCCTACATTTGGTTACGAAGGCGACCCGATGCGGCTATTGTTCTCCCGTTCAGCTAGTCCTCACCACGGTTTTGCAGCTTACTACACCTACCTAGAGCAAATTTGGGGCGCAGATGCAGTACTGCACTTTGGTACACATGGTTCCTTGGAATTCATGCCAGGTAAGCAAATGGGGATGTCTGGAGACTGTTACCCAGACAACTTAATTGGCTCAATTCCCAACCTGTATTACTACGCAGCCAATAACCCCAGTGAAGCGACAATTGCCAAACGCCGCAGTTACGCTGAGACAATTTCCTACCTCACACCACCCGCAGAAAATGCCGGGTTATATAAAGGTTTGAAAGAACTCAGCGAGTTAATAGCTTCATACCAAACCTTAAAAGATAGTGGGCGCGGCATTCCCATTGTCAACACGATTATGGATAAATGCCGGATCGTCAACCTGGATAAAGATATTAACTTACCAGAAACCGATGCCAAAGAAATGACCGCCGAAGAGCGAGATCATATTGTTGGTAGCGTCTACCGCAAGTTAATGGAAATTGAATCGAGGTTGTTACCTTGTGGGTTGCACGTCATTGGTAAACCACCAACAGCCGAAGAAGCAGTAGCTACCCTAGTTAACATTGGTAGTTTAGATCGTCAAGAAGAAGAAATTCTCAGCTTACCCCGAATCATTGCCAGCAGCATCGGGCGTGACATAGACGACATTTACAAAAACAGCGACCTCGGCAACTTAGAAGATGTCCAATTATTACAAGACATCACCTTAGCCACCCGTGACGCAGTGGGCGCACTGGTAAAAGCGCAAACCGACGCTGAAGGCAGAGTTTCTCTGGTTTCCCGGTTGAACTTCTTCAACATGGGTAAAAAAGAACCTTGGGTAGAAGCATTGCATCAAGCAGGTTATCCCAAAGTTGACCCAGAACCCCTCAAACCACTGTTTGAGTATTTGGAATTTTGCCTGAAACAAGTTTGTGCAGATAACGAACTCGGCGCATTACTCCAAGGCTTAGAAGGTGAATATGTTCTCCCTGGCCCTGGTGGTGACCCCATTCGCAACCCGGATGTATTGCCTACAGGTAAGAATATCCATGCCCTCGACCCCCAATCAATCCCCACATCTGCCGCAGTCCAATCAGCCAAAATCGTTGTAGATCGGCTCTTGGAACGTAACAAGGCAGAAAATGAGGGTAAATGGCCAGAAACCATCGCCTGTGTCCTCTGGGGAACCGATAACATCAAAACTTACGGTGAATCCCTAGCCCAAATCATGTGGATGATTGGTGTGCGTCCGGTTCCCGATGCTTTGGGACGGGTGAACAAGTTAGAGTTAATACCTTTAGAAGAGTTGGGACGACCCAGAATTGATGTAGTCATCAACTGTTCTGGTGTATTCCGCGACTTGTTCATTAACCAAATGAACCTGCTAGACCAAGGCGTGAAAATGGCAGCTGAGGCTGATGAACCCTTAGAAATGAACTTTGTTCGCCAACACGCTTTGAAACAAGCTGAAGAAATGGGAATTAATCTGCGTCAAGCAGCGACTCGCGTATTCTCCAATGCTTCTGGTTCTTACTCGTCAAATATCAACTTGGCTGTAGAAAACAGCACTTGGGATAGTGAAGCCGAGTTGCAGGAAATGTACCTGAGACGGAAATCATTCTCCTTCAATTCCGATAACCCCGGAATGATGGATGAGTCACGGCAGATTTTTGAAACTTCTTTGAAAACTGCTGATGCTACATTCCAAAATCTGGACTCTTCGGAGATTAGCTTGACAGACGTTTCCCACTACTTCGACTCAGATCCTACTAAGTTAGTAGCAAGTCTGCGTAAAGATGGTAAGAAACCAGCATCATACATTGCAGACACCACCACAGCAAATGCACAGGTGCGATCGTTAACCGAAACCGTGCGTTTAGATGCGCGTACCAAGTTGTTAAATCCCAAATGGTACGAGGGGATGTTATCTCACGGTTACGAAGGTGTACGCGAACTTTCCAAGCGGTTGGTAAATACCACTGGTTGGAGTGCGACCGCCGGCGCTGTGGATAACTGGATTTATGAGGACACCAACGAAACCTTCATCAAAGATGAAGAAATGCAGAAACGGTTGATGAATCTCAACCCCCATTCTTTCCGCAAGATTGTTTCCACCTTGTTGGAAATGAATGGTCGTGGTTATTGGGAGACTAGCGATGACAATTTAGATCGTCTGCGCGAGTTGTACCAAGAAGTCGAAGACCGGATTGAAGGAATAGAATAGGATTACATAGGCAGGTTTTATACCTGCCTATTTTTTCAATGAGTTGATTTTTTTTTCACGCAGAGGCGCAGAGGCGCAGAGAGGTGTGGGGAATTTGATATAATTGTTGTGGGTTTCGCGCAAAGGTGCTAAGGAGCAAAGGAAGAGAGAGATTAATTCATGATTTGGGTGAAATAACAATTTTTGTAATTGTAGGATATGGCTATGAATGCTTTAACTGTCAATTTAAAATCAGTGATAGATATGACTGATGATCAGTTTTTTCAGCTATGTCAAAACAACCGGGAATTGAGATTTGAAAGAACTGCAAATGGTGAATTAATCATTATGCCACCAACGGGAGGAGAAACGGGAAATCGTAATGGTAGACTAAATCAACAATTATTTAATTGGACTGATGCTGATGGTACGGGAATAGCTTTTGATTCTTCTACCTGTTTTAAATTGCCTAATGGTGCAGATCGTTCTCCTGATGCTTCTTGGATAAAGTTAGAAAGATGGAATGCTTTAAGTGATGAAGAAAAACAAAAGTTTCCTCCCATTTGTCCAGATTTTCTAATTGAGTTACTTTCTCCTAGTGATAGTTTGAAGACTACACAGGACAAGATGAGGGAATATATAGATAATGGTGTGCGTTTAGGTTTATTAATTAATCGCAAATCTCGACAATTAGAGATTTATAGACAAGGAAAAGAAGTTCAGGTTTTGGAGTCTCCTGCTACGGTGTCAGGGGAAGATGTTTTAAAGAAGTTTGTTTTGAATTTGGATATGATTTGGTAAAAGAAGCTCTTTTAAAGCGTGTTGTCATGAAGTTAATCACGGCTAATATGGCCGTTTGTAACTTCAATCATTTTCGGAAATAAGCGTTTTTTAGCATAAAATTCCGATTCTGGGGGGATTTTGTCCTATTATCCGACACAAAATGATATAGAAAACAACATATTAATTCATAAATCTTAATAAAGAAAACAGGTGAGAGAACCTGTTTTTAAATTTTGTTTACAATAGTTATGGTGTTATGTAACAAAACGTTAGTGCTGACAGTATTGTGATCTTCTGGTTTTGAGTTGGGCGATAGGGATATTATCTAGAAAATTTCTGCATAACTTGACAAGAATCGCCTGTGATGCTTACTATATCGTTGTATACAAAAATGTTATACATAAAAATTAACTATCATATCATGTCCGGCTAATCACTTAAGATAAAAGAGGTGAGTGCA
>REBL01000072.1 GCA_007692755.1 Nodularia sp. (in: cyanobacteria)
GACTAACAATAAGGATTCCACCCGAAGAACTAGATTTACTAGAGGCGTACTGTGAACAGACATCAAGAACTAAAACTGGTGTAATGCGTGAGCTTATTCGCGGATTGTCAAGGAAAGTGAGGAAAAGTGAGTAATTGTTAGCTTATTAAGTGCTATTGATTAACCTCCCCAAAAGCAAAAGATGCAAAGCCTGCGATAAAATTTAGCTGCTGTTGACGAGTTTGTAAGTTCACTGGCAGTTCAGTATCAGAACATCCTATTTCTTGCAAAATTTCTAAACAATAAGCACTGATATCAGTCAGTGAAGCTCGCTCCCACTCAAGAGCAACTTCTTTGGCTCTGTCCCAATTGACTCGAATAACTGTCTTGGCAGGGTTGTTCATAAAATTCACCCTCATAAACTCGATAATTGCAGTTTGAATCAGAAGTACAAATTAGTGTAACCGTATTTCTGCTAGATTTATGAAGACAGAATATAAAAATATCAGCGTATTTGCGGAAACTTCTGCCAAGAGGTCAACCTTTCACTTCAATTTTCTCAATTATGCCCCAAAAAAACGCTCCAGAGTCGTTATAGTGCTTCTGGAGCTTTAAACAGGATTCATGATCAACTCATTTTTCCGTGTTTTTACTAACTTTTTATTAGACATTTTGGGAAACATTAACACCCATAATTTTGGCTGGCATGATGATCCCATAATAGCCAGCAGAAATGGCAGCTATGGCATTGAGCCAAACATTAATTCCAAAAATAGGCATTAAGCCAAAAAATGACTTAGCAAATGGTAAAAATCCCATAATCGCTAGTACGCCATAAGCAATGGCAAAAACACGATTGAATATGCGAGCGCTGTTAGCATTGTTGTAGGAAGCAATTCCCCAGAATCCAACAGCGCAACGAACAAGGTTATGCAAGAAATTGGTGGGAATTACTCCAAATATCAAACCAAATCCGGCAGCATAAGCGTTAGGAGCTATATCAGCCGGGATATAAGCTGCGGCTGTTCCTGGTAATGAAACCAAAGCTGGTACAAATCCAGCTAAACCTAAGAGCAAATAAATAACACCAATGCTCAAAGCGCAATAACGCTCTGTCATTTTCGCCAACTTGATGTTTTCCATATTTTTACCCCTGATATATTAAATCTTCATGAAATACAAGCTGCTAGCTGAAATATTGCTACAACTAATTTAATAAACAAATAACAACGGGTTATCTCTAGTCAATTGGTTGGCCAGACATAATACTTTCCATTCAACTCAAATTTCCTGGGTCTCACTCTATCGAAAGGCAGGATTAACAGTGTCAAATGGTTGAGGTTCAGAAATGTTTTTGAATTGACAAAATAGCATCAGGTAAATGTCATGTCTGCTTGTTTACAACCATAGTATGGCTTTCCATAGGTGAGAAAGTCAGGCTTCTGAGCCTATCGGTGGGAAGCAAATCGGATAGGATTGCTATATATGCTGAACACATTTTATGTTTAATTAAATTAACCTACTGAGCAGATTCATAATGCAGATTATCCAGTCTCTACATACCGCGATTCTCGTGACTGATTTAGAAAAATCCGCAAATTTTTATGGCACAGTATTGGGATTGTCCAAAATAGAGCGCTCATTGAAGTATGCTGGTGCATGGTATCAAGTGGGTAATTATCAAATTCACTTGATAGTTGCAACTACTGTCCCTACAGATAACCCTGATGAAAAGTCGGGACGTAATCCTCACATCGCCTTTTCTGTGGTTGATTTGGATGTTGCTAAACAAGAGTTACTCCAGCAAAATTATCCGGTTCAAGTTAGTGCTTCCGGTCGCGCTGCCCTTTTCACTCAAGACCCGGATGGAAATATTATCGAACTAAGTCAGCAGTGATGTGGGGGTGTGGTAGTGAAAATTATTGCTTACTCTTACAGTAATCCCCTACTAGAACCTGCTGCTGATGTAAATGATTGGGGATGGGAGGTGGATCGAGTTTATCAAGATTTGGGTAAAAGAACGCAGTTACAAAAATTAATTATAGACTGTAAAACTGAACCAGCAAATTATCTGCTTATCCACCGTTTAGAAGAATTGGGAGACACTTTAGAGGAAGTGAGCGATCGCTTGCATGAAATCGAAGCAATGGGGATAATCATCATAGCTACCGAACAACCCTACACTTCCGAAAAATCTCATATCAGCTCTGACTTGTGGACATTACTCCAAGAAATCCAACGTCAGCAGCATAGCCGCAGTATCCGCCAAGCACACGCCTCTAATCGTCTTCAAGCCTCACCGCCTCCAGGTAAAGCGCCCTATGGCTATCGTCGTAGTAAAGAGAAATATACTATTGATCGCAGTACTTCTCCAGTAGTCAAAGATTTTTTTGAACATTTCTTACTTTATGCTTCCCTACGCGGCGCAGTGCGTCACTTGGCGAAAAAATATGGTAAAAAAATCTCTGTCACTACCGGACGACGCTGGCTGACTAATCCCGTTTATCGCGGTGATACAGCTTATCAACATGAGCAAATTATTTCTGATACCCATATCCCCATCATATCTAGAGAAGAAGCAGCTCAAATTGACCGAATTTTACGCCGTAACAGTCGTTTACCATCTCGAACTGCCAGCGCACCACGTTCTTTAGCTGGTTTAGTTGTTTGTAGTCAGTGTCAGTCACATACAACAATTACCCGTGTCACCAGGCCTTACCAAGATAAAGAGTATCTTTATTTACGTCCTATTAGTTGTAATCAACTGCCCAAATGTCGGGCTATTCCCTACCAAGAAGTGCTAGAACAGACGATAAAAATTGTTTGTCGTGACTTACCCCTAGCTGTAGCCGGAATGGATTTTCCCCAGTTGAATACGATTAAGAATAGTTTAGGGCAAGCGATCGCTCGTCAGCAAGAAATACTCCAGCAGCTACCCGCTTTAGTCGAAACCGGAATTTTAGATGATGAAACCGCGAAATTAAGGGCTTACAAACTCCGCACAGAAATTTCTCAACTCCAAGCCAAACTAGCAACACTTCCCCCAGTCAACTTGCGTTCTGTAGCGCAAGCTGTTTCAATTCCGCAATTTTGGTTCGACTTATCAGAAGCCGAACGCAGGTTTTACTTTCGAGAATTTATCAAACAAATTGAAATTATTCGCCAGGAAAAAGCATGGCAATTACGCGTAATTTTTATTTTTTAAGAGAATCCGCCGGGGGATTACCTGCATTCCGCACATTGACAATTTTACCCAGCAAATCAAACCAAAAAGGCGCACCCATCGCAATCGCAATACCACTCACAAACCAGCCGAAAATCATCGGAAATAATTTCCAGACAGAAAAATTAATCTTTTTAGTTGCATTCCAATCAATCTGCTGTTCTAAGTTAATCGTATTCCAACCAATTGGTAAAGCAATTTCTGCCAAAACCTTTTCAGTTTCTGCTTTTAAATTCTCTAAATTTTTAGATGAATTATTAGCCTGCACAATTTGTCCTGCATTATTAACAATAGCAATCCGTAGAGAAGAATCCTTTGATAATCTGCTCACAATATGAAATGCATCTGCATTAGCCATCACGGCAATGCTAAAGCCAATTATCAGCGCCACTCCTTTGGCATTACGTTTATAGACACCAGATGCTCGCACCATTGATTTATCAAATGTCTGCTTTATCTCTTGTTGTAATAGATAAATTCCTTCCTCTGTAGTTTTAGCTTTTGTTTGGGCGCGTTTTGCTAAGTTCACCATATTGCACACCACAGATGGCGGTAGATTCTCTTTTAATGATTGCAGCGTTGTACTAAAATCTTGAAATGTTTTATAAGCTTCACTATCTGGATCTGAAAATTCATTGATAAATCCTTGGTGAACATCACTACCTATATTGATTAACTGCACAATTTCATGAATATTAGGTCTTAAACCTTTAAGTGAAATAGTTTGTTCAACGTTGCTAAAAATATCTTCTCTAAGAAATATAAGTTTTTGTAAAGCTTTATTGGCAAAAAAATCTTCTGGCATATCTTCTCGGAACAGCACAATATATCTATCTAAACTTTGTGCCATACGATTCATGCTAATCACTAAATCAGCTTTATTGTTTTGGAAATCATCAATAGTTTTTGCAAAACTTTTCTCAACTATTTGGGTAAAATCGTGGTAGATATTCACTGAAAATTTAGTTATATGATCATCTATATGATTTACCTGATTATGAAACTTGAGCAAAATAGTTTGGATATCATGTAACTGCTCATCTTTAAAATTTATGATTCTTGATTCAGTTAATTTCTGAACAAGTCCTGGTATGCCTAATGTTTCCATGAAAGTTGTAGCAAAAGTCTCAGCAGGAATATAAGATGGCGCGCTGTGTTTCCAATATTTTGAGTCACAATTAGCATCTTTTCTATTTCCTTCCTCGTCTTGTTGATATCCAAAAATACTTTCCTTTCTTTTTTCTCCAGATAGGGAAAATTTCACAGGAAGAGATGATAAGAACCAAACAAACTTGCGAGGTAAATTCGTTAAAAAACCTTTTGCTTCTTGGTTGACACTTTTAATCAATGGATGGTTGTACAAGTCATTGACAAAGCTGATTACACGTTCATTATCTGAACTTGTTGCATCACCTGCCACAAGAATTTCAATGGATTTTTTGAGGTGAACTGCACGCCATTGCAAAACTGTAGTGATTATTTCTTGAATTTCCGAAGCTAACAAGCTTAAAATTAAGTAGATAAAAATTAAACCAATTGTTATATCTAAAATAAAAGGTAAACTCATTGACACGTTCCTCAACAGGTAGCTAGCATATTTATATTAGTACTATTTGTATCATTTTTAGCAATTAATAATTGTTAAATAACTTGAACAAATTTCAGGTAAAATTGCTCAATAATTATCGCTGCCCAGAGAAAATTAAGTTAGCCTTGAAACTTAGCAATTGTTCAGAATATATATTGTTACTGGGTGGCAACATGAGAGATTGAGTTTAGTCTCTATGTAATCAAACCAGCAAGTCAAACGATGAGCAGAGAATATGCAAGAAGGAAGCTCTATTTGGGGCCGTCTAGAAAAACAGCATCGCCCAGTTAATAAATGGATTGATTGGTTATGGCTAATGGTATTACTGTCCGCCGCAGTCTTACTGTTTAGTATCAATTTGGGGGAACTACCACTGCGAGATGGGGATGAAAGTCATGTGGCACAGGTTGCGAGAGAAATTTGGAGCGCTCCCGCAGGTTCCATGCGATGGCTTTATCCCACCTTAGGAGGTGAACCGTATCATAACAAACCGCCTTTAATACATTTGCTGATTGCTGGGGCTTATTCTTTAGGAGGCGTGAATGAATGGACAACCCGCTTACCTGGGGCAATGTTGACAGCATTTTCTGTCCCATTACTGTATTGCATTGGTCGAGAAATATTTCGTCAACGTTGGGCAGCTATTTATAGTGCCTTGATTTATCTGACAATGCTGCCTGTAGTGCGTTATGGCAGATTGGCAATTTTAGATGGGGCGGTGGTCAGCTTTTTTATGGTGATGATGTTTTGTTTGTTGCGATCGCGCCGGGACTTACGCTACTGTCTTGGTATTGGCATCGGACTAGGATTGATCTGTTTAACTCAAGGGCTATTAGGTATATTACTCGGTGCGATCGCCATTGTCTTTTTATTTTGGGATACACCCAGATTGCTCACCAGTTACTATTTCTGGATAGGCATCTTCATTGGTATTTTACCTGTGGCTGGTTGGTATAGCGCCCAATTTCTGCACTACGGTTACACTTTTGCACAACTTGGCCTTGTTAATCAATCCTTAAGCAGAATCGGCACAGCCATTGAGCGAAATTCTGCACCTCCCTGGTACTATGTCATCGAAATTTTCAAATGGACATGGCCTTGGTTGATTTTTTTACCCCAAACAATGCGTTTAGTTTGGGAAAATCTTAACCTTAGTTGGGCAAAACTCCTGCTGGTATGGAGTTTCGTCTATCTATTTATCATTTCCTTCATGACTTTAAAACTACCTTGGTACATACTCCCCATTTATCCTAGTTTAGCCTTAGCTTTTGGCGCTCAGTTAGCAGAAACCGAAAATTTACCTTTAACATCATCCTATCCGCGGACTTGGGTAGCTGGTTTGTCAATACTGGCTGTAGTGGCTTCTGCTGGTAGTATTTACTTTAGTAGCGGCACAGTACAGAAAACTGACTTACAGCTCATTTTTGCGGCCGTAGCTTTGACTATGACTTTAGCCGCTATTTTGGCAGAACGAGGTAATGGGCAATTCTTGAAGATTTTACTGTGGGGAAGTTATATTTCTCTACTGCTATTGATGAAATCAAACTACTGGGTATGGGAATGATGGGAGGCTTATCCCGTCAAACAATTTTAGATTTTAGATTTTAGATTTTAGATTTTAGATTGACCCCACAGATAAATCTAGGGGCTTGAGGATTTTAGATTTGGAATTTTCGATTGATTGATTCCAAAGATAAATCTGGGGGTTAATCAATAGGCTTTTAGTACCAAGGCAGTATTGCTCAAGGATATACCTGATTCACTATTCTCCTTCTTGAATTTTCTCCGTGGTCGGAAATTGCTGGTCGTAATTTGTATTCTGCTGTGTCACAGTGATCATGCTCAAAAAAATAGCAAGACCCACAGCCAAACTTAATACAGGACGCTTGATCAGAATAAAATCTCGTATAATTCTCGCCAAAGGACTACTTTGACGACGTAGAGCCGAACAAAGCATAATTTGTTTGAGCATAAATGGATCGCGGACATAATGGCCACTGGGACAGACCACTAGTCTTTGCTGACAATACGGACAGCGAAACAAGCCAATGTGTGACTCAGCTAGTCTTTGTTTAGCATTTCTTTGACAAATTGGGCAAGCAACATAATCATTATCAAAGGTGTTTATATTCATCTAACTCGTCCGCTTAGTCCATTTACTGGCTATGTAACAATAGCTATATTGCATTATGGAAAAATACTTAGTAGACCTCACAGTATGATCTGACATTAGCCATGAATCAATGCTGTAATTGTATTTCTACGAAGCATGGCTCAATGGTCGCAACACAAGTTTAACGAGAATTAGGTGAGGATGGCTATTGTATACTGCTCGCCGATGGTGCATCCATTAAGTTCACAGATACTATATTTTCTCTACAGATAATAAGTTAGCCCTGACTCGCACCCAACTAGCGATCGCCGGAGGCGGGGCTTTGCCCATCGCTGACCGTGCCAATTTTAGATTTTAGACTGGGGATTTTGGCTTGTTTTTTAGTTTAAGCCCCTTGGCTATACCTGTGCATCAATCTAAAATCCCCAGTTGTTTGACCATTGATAATTAATTCTCTCTTATTTAAACATTCTCATGATAAAAATTTTAACAAGGGGAATGTTTTTTTACTAAAGCTTTGTAAATCCTTGACATACTCACCGACCGTCGCGGACGGTGATTCTTGACGGCTCACAGCAACTAGCTACCGGAGTAGTCTTACAGTCGCTCCCCGTCCGGTTAAGGTCGTGCCGATGCCCCATGCCGACCATTTCTATATTTCGGGACGCATTATCATCTCTGTCGTGTTGAGTGTTGCAATTCAAGCACAACACTGAGCGAACAGATAAATCAATCTTGCCCCATCGATACCCACAACAAGAACAAGTCTGACTAGTGGGTTCCCATCTGTTAATTACTCTGAAATCCCGATTTAGCTTTTCAGATTTCGCCTCACATAATACCCGAAACTCTCGCCAACCCTGCAAGCTGATCACCCTTGCCAACTTGCGGTTTTTAACCATTCCTGAGACATTCAAATCTTCCAAAATAATTACTTGGTTCTCGCTAACTACTTTGGTTGATAATTTGTGCAGGAAATCTTGGCGGGCATCCGCAATTTGATTATGGCGTTTAGCAATCCTAATCCTTGTAACTTCACGACGTTTGGAACCTTTGTGCTGTCTTGCTAACTTGCGTTGTAGTTGCCGAATTTTGCGGTCTTTTCGGGAATAATCAGGAATTTCAGCTTTTTCGCCATCGCTCATCACAGCAAAAGTTTTAATCCCTAAATCAATACCAATGCTTTGGTTTTTAGCATTGATATTAATAGGCTCAATCTCTACTACAAAACTGAGAAAATAGCGATTAGCACAATCCTTCATTACTGTAACGGATGTAGGCGAAGCTGGTAAAACTCTAGACCAAATTGGATTTATCTTACCGATTTTTGCCAAATAAATTTCATTGCCTTTAATGGAAAAACCACCAATTCTAAAACGTGCTGATTGCTGATTAGTTTTCTTTTTGAAATTAGGACTACCAACTTTTTTGCCTTTGCGTTTACCTTTAAGGGAGTCGAAAAAGTTTTTATAGGCAACTCCCAAATCAGCAACAGACTGTTGCAATGGGATGTTGGAAACTTCAGACAACCATGATCTTTCAACAGTTTTCTTTGCTTGGGTAATTACCAACTTTTGCAATTCGTTGTTACTTGGCAGTTTCTTTGACTGCTTACAGATAGCCAGGGCATCATTCCAAACCACACGAACGCAACCAAACAACTGAGCTAAACTCTGTTGCTGTTGGTCTGTTGCATAGAAACGATATTTATACCTAGCTTTCATGCTTAGTGCTATAATTGGTCTGCGAATTAATTATACATTTGTCTGTTGATAATGACAACTATATTTAGAAGAGAAAGACACAGCGTTACAGATTTAAAAATTCATTTGGTCTGTGTGACAAAATATAGAAGGTCTGTATTTACAGCAGAAAGCCTTGGGGTAATTGAAAAGTCGTTCCAAGAAGTTGCAAAAAAGATGGATTTTCAAATCATCGAGTTTAATGGAGAAGGAAACCATGTTCACTCGCTAATCGAGTATCCGCCTAAGTTATCTGTATCTCAAATGGTTAATGCTTTAAAAGGAGTATCTAGTCGCCGATATGGACAAGCAGGTTACAAAAAACCACACAAAGAAGCTTTATGGAGTCCAAGTTATTTTGCTATTTCCGTTGGAGGTGCGCCATTAGAAATTCTAAAGGAGTATATTAAGAATCAGGAAAAGCCGTCCTAGAAGGCTTGTACTGAGCTTGCCGAAGTGACGGGGCTTGTATCCCATTATTTCCGGTCAAACAATTTTAGATTTTAGATTTTAGATTTGAGATTGACACCACAAATCAATCTAGTACAGCACGGCGTAAATGAAGCAACCATTCCCAGTCAATGAACAGCCGATAAAATCAGCTTTTGACTTCCGCCCTGCGGTACTAGGGGCTTGAGAATTTTGGATTTGGGTTATCGAAGCTGACGCAGCGAGTGCAAATATTTGCAATTGATTCCACAGATAAATCAAGAGGCTTGTACCATTAAGGAACTATTGGTCATTGAGAATTAGCCAATAGTCAGTGGCCAGTGGAAAAATTAACAACTGACAACTGACAACTGACAACCAAAAATTTATTAAGCTGTAGCCTCTATGGCTTCCATGCCTTCCTTCTCATCTGCGTCTACCTGTCTTAGACGAATATGTTTTTTCCCCAAGGTAATGAGAAACTCATCTCCTGGTTCAAGATTCATCTGTTTTGTATAAGCTGAACCTATCAATAAATTACCGTTGGATTGCACGCTAATTCTATAGCTAGCACTGCGCCCGCCGCGTCCATTGGCGCTGGGTGAACTGTCTAATTGAATGCCTTCAGCATCAATGAGGGCATTCAAAAATTTCATCATATTCACACGCTCTATCCCATTTTTGGTAATGGTATAGTAGCCGCACTGCTTGGCTTTATCTTCTTTACTAACGCTCTCTAGCTCTTTAACTTTTTTGAGCAGTTCTTCACCCAGTAGGGGTTCTATTTTTTTCAGTTTAGGCATCAACTTAGATGAGAAATGAATGGTTGAAGTAGTTGAATCGATTTTATTTTAGCTGACATTGAACTAGTAGGAACAGAATCCTTTCGTTTTTATCTCAGCTTTGCCAAGTATATTACACTCATAGGTGAAATTGTTACACAATTATCAATATTGTCAAGACAATCTATTCTCTATAATAATGCTGATAACTATATCTAGTTTGTGACCACTGCTAGATTATATTTGTTTAAGTTTCCTAAAGCCCCGCGCAAAACTTGTATACTTGGTAAGGTTGATAATGAGAACACAAGATGATCAGCAAAACTGATCTGTTGATCATTACCATTAGTAATTATTCACTGGTCAGTGGTCAAAATAAAATAACTGACAACTGATAAATAAACAAAACTTGCCAGCATGAAACTAACTACCAGAGGACATTACAGTGTAAAGGCATTGCTAGATTTAAGTTTACAGCCGAGTTATGGACCTGCATCAGTCAGAGCGATCGCACTTCGCCAAGATATCCCCGCCCCTTACTTGGAAAAGTTACTCATAGAAATGCGTCGGGCTGGATTAGTCAAATCAATTCGGGGTAGCATTGGCGGATATCAACTAGCATTAAAGCCTGTACAAATTTCTATAGGTCAAATTTTAGAAGCAGTCGGCGAAACTATTACTCGTTTACCGCATCACACCCCAACGCCAGCGCAAACTGAAGATTGGGTCACATTCACTCTTTGGCAGAGACTCAATCAAAAGCTCAAAGAAGCTTTATACAGTATTACTCTGGCTGATCTCTATTACGATGCTCGTAGTTGGCAAGCTTCTCTAGGAGAAGAAGCTAGTTTTGTTGTTTAGGTCAATGTCTATTGGTCGTGAGTCATTGGTTTTTCGCTTTCAAAAACAAGACAAATGACATCATCTGTGGTTTTGATCCTGGCTGCACTATTAGATTACTTTGTTGGTGATCCTTGGGGTTGGCCTCATCCCGTGCAAGTTATGGGGTGGGTAATTTCTCGCCTGACGAAATTTTTTATTCAAGTTTGTCAAAATTCTGTAACACAAAGGATAGCAGGAATTGTCTTAGGCATAACTTTAATCTTTGGTAGCGGCTGTGTAGGTTGGTTAATAATTCAAATTGCCACAAGGCTGCATCCACTTTGGGGAATTGCTTTAGAAAGCATTCTTCTCGCTAGTTGTTTGGCTTTTCAAAGTCTGCGAACAGCGGCTGAAGCTGTATTAAAACCATTAACAGCAGGAGATTTGGAATCAGCTCGTAAGATTTTAAGTAATTATGTCGGTCGAGATACACAAAAGCTCTCAGAACCAGAAATTTTGCGCGCAGTTTTAGAAACCGTGACCGAAAATGCTACTGATGGGGTGATGGCTCCACTTTTTTATGCCATTGTCGGTGCTTGTCTGCCGGGTGTGGGTTTAATTCCTCTGGCTTTAGCATACAAAGCTAGTAGTACCCTTGATTCAATGGTGGGTTATCGCCAAGCGCCCTATACTTATTTAGGGTGGTTTAGTGCCAGGTTTGAAGACTACTTAACTTGGCTACCTTGTCGCTTAACGGTGATTACCTTGGCATTATTATCAGGTAAACCTTTCTATGTTTGGCGAATGTGTCGCCGAGATGCAGTCAAAGACCCCAGTCCCAACTCAGGCTGGAGTGAATGTGCTTATGCTGCTATTTTGGGTGTGCAAATGGGAGGAACAAATTGGTATGGGGGAGTACCTAAACCAAAACCACTGCTAGGAGATGCAATTCACCCCATTACTCCAAATTCGATTCACACTGCCTTATTATTAACTCGATATGCTTTTTTATTGTGGTTAGGCATAGCGATCGCTTTATTTTATTATTCAACTATATAGCATTGAGCATTGGAACATTTTTGCTTCCCATTCCCTTTGTACAGATGCGATTAATGGCCTCTCTACTCATTCCCCCATCTAAACTATGTCTGCTAAAGTAGTTGAAATTCTTTCCTCTGAAGACCTCCGTCGTACCTTAACTCGCCTAGCCTCTCAGATTGTGGAAAGATCCCGTGATTTATCCCAACTGGTACTCCTCGGTATTTATACTAGAGGGGCGCTATTAGCAGAATTATTGGCACGTCAGATTGAGACACTCGAAGGTGTCAACGTGGCAGTGGGAGCATTAGATATTACATTCTATCGAGATGACCTTGACAAAATTGGGTTAAGGACTCCAGCCAAAACCAATATCCCTTTTGACCTCACAGGAAAGACAGTTGTGCTGGTAGATGACGTAATTTTCAAAGGTCGGACGATTCGTGCGGCTTTGAATGCCGTGACTGAGTATGGTAGACCAGAAGTGATTCGTTTAGCCGTTTTAGTAGACAGGGGTCATCGAGAAGTCCCAATTCACCCAGATTTCATTGGGAAACAATTACCTACTGCTAAAGAAGAAATAGTAAAAGTCTACTTACAAGATTGGGATGACAGAGATGCCGTTGAGTTGATGGGGGCAAATAACGACTAATTTTCACAAAAAACTCTATGTTTAAGAAAGATTCTGCCCTGATTCTAGTTGTAGATGATGATGCTTTTACACGAATGCAGCTGTGCCATCTGATCAAACAAGCCGGATATCAGTTGGCAGAAGCGAGTAACGGTTTAGAGGCACTTGCCACCTGTACCGAACTACACCCAGATATAGTTTTGCTGGATGCCGTGATGCCAGTCATGGATGGGTTTACCTGCTGCGCTCAATTGCAAACACTTCCAGATGCTGAAAAAACACTTGTGTTAATCATGACTGCTTTGGATGATCAAGCATCTGTGGAAAAAGCTTTTGCTGTAGGTGCAATTGATTTTGTTACCAAGCCAATTCAATGGACAGTATTGTCTCACAGATTACGCCGTTTGTTGACAGCTAATCATGCAATACAAGAATTACGACGGCAAACTCAGTCAGCACAATTGCAAGAGAAGCAAATGGGGATGGCACTGGAGGCAGCCGAGATGGGTATTTGGAACTGGAACCTCTTGACCAACAAAATTACTTGGTCTGATACCCTGCAAGTTCTCTATGGCTGGGAAGAAAGCACGTTTACAGGCACTTATGACGCTTTTATTAATTGCATTCATCCTCAAGATCAAGATTTTGTGAGAAACACAGACCAACGAGCAATTCGGGAAGGGATAGAATATAACATTGAATTTCGTGTGATTTTAGCCGATGGTACCATTCGCTGGTTAGCCAGCAAAGGAGCAGCTTTTCATGATGCTTCAAGTGTCGCTGTGTGGATGTCTGGGGTAGACATAGATATTACCAAACGCAAGGAAGCAGAATCAGGACTGGAGATTCGTGCTAATCAACAAGCGGTGATTGCCGAACTCAGTCAAAAGGCGCTAGCTGGGACAGATTTGACTACACTGATGAACTCATGTGTCACCCATATAGCCCAAAATCTCAACGTTGAATATTGCAAGATTTTGGAACTGTTACCAGATGGTGACGCATTACTACTGCGGGCGGGAGTCGGTTGGCAATTTGGGCTTGTGGGAAAAGCCAGTGTCAGCACTGATATAAGTTCGCAAGCTGGTTATACCTTGCTTTCTCAGGAACCAGTCATTGTGACTAACCTTGACCAAGAAACGCGATTCCATAGCCCAGCATTGCTAGATGAGCATCAAGTGGTGGCTGGGATCAGTGTGGTAATTCATGGCAAAGAATCTCCTTATGGTGTATTAGGCGCACACACAAGCAAAGAGCGCACCTTTACCAAAGATGATATTCATTTTCTCCAATCTATCGCCAATGTCTTAGCAACAGCCATAGAGCATCAACGATTCGATGATGCTCTCAAAACCAGTGAAGAACGTTGGCAGTTAGCTGTGCAGAGTAGCAATGATGGCATTTGGGATTGGAACCTGACAACTAATGAAGTATTCTTTTCCCGGCGCTGGAAGGAAATGCTGGGTTACGAAGAACACGAAATTTCTACTAATTTCCATGAATGGTTTTCTCGGATACATCCAGAACATCTCGATGCTGTGCAACAAGCAATTGCTAACCACCAAGCCAAGAAAACCCCATTTTATATTAGTGAGCATCAAATTCGGTGTCGGGATGGCTCTTACAAGTGGATTTTGGATCGTGGTCAGGCTGTGTGGGATGAGGATGGTTATGTAGTGCGGATAATTGGCGGAATGATGGACATTAGCAAACGCCGCGCCGCATTGTGCGAACTCCAACAGGTACAAGCAGAATTAGAACGTCAAAACTGGCGAGCGCAATTATTCGCCAACATCACTCTGAAAATTCGCCAGTCTTTACAAATCGAGACTATTCTCCAAACCAGTGTTGCAGAAGTCCAAAAACTACTCCACGCAGACCGGGTATTAATTTTGCGGCTGCGATCCAATGGTTCTTACGTGGTGCTGCAAGAAGCACTAGTACCCGGTTTACCTGTTGTTTTAGGAGAAATTATTGGCGAACCTTCTTTAGGAAAATCTTACATTGAACAATATCGTCAGGGGCGGGTTAGTGCAATTGCTGACATAGAAAAAGCTGCATTCCAACCTTGCTATGTCAAATGGCTGCAACAATTTGAAGTCAAAGCTAACCTGATTGTTCCAGTCTTCCGCGAAAATCAACTTTGGGGGCTACTCATTGCTCATCAGTGTGATTGTCCCCGTGAATGGACAAAATGGGAAATTGAACTATTGCGACAACTTGCAGATCAAATAGGTATTGCCCTAGATCAGAGTTTAATCCTCGAAAAAGAAACTCGTCAACGCCAAGAACTTGCCCGTTCTAATCAAGAATTACAACAATTTGCCTTTATTGCTTCCCATGATTTACAAGAGCCACTACGTAAAATTATCAGCTTTGGTGAACGACTCAAAACTACCAGCGAAGATGATTTAAACGAACAAGGACGCGATTATTTAGGACGAATGCAGAATGCAGCCTTCAGGATGCAGACTTTGATTAAAGACTTATTGACACTTTCGCGAGTTACCACTAGGGCGCAGCCTTTTATTTTGGTGAATTTGCAACAAATAGCTAACGAGGTGTTGTCTGATTTAGAAGTCAGTATTCAGCAAAGCAATGGACGTGTAGAGGTTGGTGATTTACCCACAATTAAAGCCGATCCTCTACAGATGCGCCAATTACTGCAAAACCTCATTGGTAACGCCCTGAAATTTCACCGCCCCCAAATATCGCCTGTTGTCAAAGTTTACAGTCAAATTTTGCATAGTCAATCAGATCAAGTTTCTGTAGTTTCCGAAATTTGCCAAATTACTGTTGAAGATAATGGAATTGGTTTTGCCCAAAAGTATGTTGACCGCATTTTCAACGTTTTTCAACGTTTGCATGGTCGTCAGGAATATCAGGGTACTGGTGTGGGTTTAGCTATCTGCCGCAAAATTGCCGAACGACATCATGGCATGATTACAGTAGAGAGTAAACCAGGAGAAGGTGCCAAATTTATGGTCACTTTACCGATTAATAGCAATTTCTAATTATTCTTCCTAGAGAGGGATTACTGAAGGACTAAAAAATGGCATTCTCGAACCTAACTTATATATGGGAATATTTGGCAATTTAAGAATGATTTATTTTGTGGCTAGTTTATAGGAGATAATTCACGGTGAAGCTTAGTCAAACAACTGTCACAATACTAATGGCGGATGATGATGAAGATGACCACATCTTAGTTCGTGAGGCATTGCGAGAAAGCCAATTGCTCATCGACCTGCATATTGTGAGCAATGGTGAAGAGTTGTTAAATTATTTGCATCATCGTGGTCTATATACTGATAAAAGTCAAGCCCCACGTCCAGGGTTAATTTTATTAGATTTAAATATGCCTAAAAAAAATGGTCTGGAAGTCCTCAGAGATATTAAAACAAATCCCCTTTTTCGGCGGATTCCCGTGATCGTATTGTCAACTTCAAATGACAAAGAGGATATATACCGTACATACGATTTAGGTGCAAATTCCTTCATCACCAAGCCAGTAACATTTACCGCCTTGGTTGAAATCATGAAAAATATAGGAAAATATTGGTTTGAAATAGTGCAACTGCCACTAGAAAGCGTGGGATAAATAAATGAACGACAACCCGATCAGAGTTCTGTTGGTTGATGATGACGAAGACGATTATATTTTAACTCGTGATTGGTTTGGTGAATTTCAGGTGGCTGGCTGCGAGTTGGTATGGATAGATAATTATGAAGCCGCAAAGGATGCGATCGCTCAGAACAATCATGATATCTATCTTGTCGATTATCGTTTGGGAATCAACAGCGGACTAGAGCTATTGCGCGAGGCGATCGCCAACGGATGCTCTTCTCCCATAATTTTACTCACTGGTCAGGGAGATCGAGAAATAGACCTAGATGCCATGAAAGCAGGTGCAGCCGATTATCTCGAAAAAAGCCAGTTAACAGCACCTTTGCTAGAGCGTTCCATTCGTTACGCTCTCGAACGCAAACAAACAGAACAAAAAATCCGCCAACAAGCTGCTTTACTTGACATTGCCACAGATGCAATTTTTGTCCATGATATAGACGACCCTGTTTTATTTTGGAACAAAGCTGCTGAGGATTTATACGGTTGGAAAAAAGCCGAAGTAATTGGCAAGAAAACACACGAGCTTTGGCATGAAAAAAATGAACCGCTATTACAAGCAGCATTCCAGCATTTGATACAACATGGGTCTTGGGAGGGAGAGTTACATCAAAGAACTAAATCGGGACAAGAAATTATTGTCGAAAGCCGTTGGACATTAGTTCAAAACTTTGGTAATAGACCACAATCTATTCTAGTTGTCAATACTGATATTACACAAAAAAAACAACTAGAATCTCAGTTTCTCAGGGCGCAAAGATTAGAAAGCATTGGCACTCTAGCCAGCGGGATCGCCCATGACCTCAACAACGTTTTAGCTCCAATTATGATGACAGCACAACTTTTAGAGTCGCAAATGCATGATGAGCGATCGCGACGGTTGTTGCCCATTTTGATCTCCAATGCAAAACGTGGAGCCAGTTTAGTTAACCAAGTATTATCATTTACTCGTGGTCTTGAGGGAGAGCGTACCCTTTTACAACTAAAGCATTTAATTATAGAAATTCAGCAAATTATTAAGGAAACCTTTCCCAAAATAATAGAAGTTACTACCCAAATTCCCCCCAATCTGTGGACTGTATCTGGTGATGCGACACAATTACATCAAGTGTTGATGAATTTGTGTGTTAATGCTCGTGATGCCATGTCCGAAGGCGGTAATTTAAAAATATTGGCGGAAAATCTTTTAGTAGATGAGAATTACGCCAGGATGAACATTGATGCTCAAGTTGGCTCCTATGTAGTCATTACTGTGACCGATACGGGAGTGGGTATTACTCCGGAAATATTAGATCGGATATTTGAGCCATTTTTTACTACCAAAGAAACTGGAAAAGGAACTGGGTTAGGTCTTTCTACAGTTATGGGAATTATTAAAAGCCATGATGGTTTTGTTAAAGTCCAGAGCAAACCAGGAAATGGCAGTCAATTCCAAGTTTATTTGCCAGCACAAGAGATTACAGAAACTAGAAAAGAAGAACAACAAAGTTTGCCCCAAGGTAATGGAGAATTGATATTAGTTGTAGATGATGAAGTTGCGATTCGAGAAGTTACAAAAACATCTTTAGAAAACTATAATTATCAAGCAATTACAGCCAGTGATGGTATTGAAGCCATAGCTTTGTATGTAGAAAATCGAGATAAAATATCTCTGGTCTTAACCGATATGCTGATGCCATCGATGGATGGGATGACAACTATTAAGACATTGCAAAAAATTAATCCAAATGTGAAAATTATTGCCGTCAGTGGGCTGGCTACCACTGATAAAGTAAATGCAGCTCATGATGTGGGTGTTAAAGCCTTTTTAGCCAAACCTTACACAGCTAATCAGTTGTTGCAAACCATTAATGCTGTTCAAAGTAAAAATTAGTGCTGCTACTAGAAATTAAATCCTCACTCTCATGAGACTTGGAATAAGGAGCAAATATCCTATAGGCTAGATGTATATACTTAGCTTGTTTGAGATGGTGGCAAATGCGAGATCCACAGAAAAATCACATTAAAATAGATCCGGCAACACTTGTTTTAATTGTGTCTGCCTTAATTCTCTTACCGCTGATAATTACTGGCTTTTTCTTTCAGTGAATGTCAAGCAGCAAGAACCTTACCTAAATTTCACATAGCAAAACCTGTCCCTCTCCTTGCTAAGTGAAGAAGAGGGTTTTGTCCAGGACTTGAATGTGATGGCTACTTCGGTAAAACTTGCCGTAATGCGGCTAGAAGTTGGTCAACACTTTCTGGGCGACTATTAAAACCCATCAGTCCCACACGCCAAACCTGACCGGCTAGTTCACCCAGACCACCGCCAATTTCAATATTATGCTCATGAAGTAACTGCCGCGCGATCGCTTTACCATCTACACCTGTGGGAATCCGCACAGTAGTAAGAGTTGGTAGGCGATACTCTTTCTCAACGTGCATACTCAGTCCCAAATCTTCTAAACCTTCCCAGAGATACTCTACATTCGTTTGATGACGTTGCCAGCAATTGGCTAATCCTTCTTCTGCCACTAAACGCAGTGCTTCTCGCAAGCCATAATATAGACTAATCGGTGCTGTGTGGTGATAGGTGCGTTCATTGCCCCAATATTTACTTAATAGTGACATATCTAAATACCAATTTGCCACCTTTGTAGAGCGCTGCTGCAATTTCGCCACAGCACGAGAACTCATCGTCAAAGGTGAAGCCCCAGGAGAACAACCCAATCCTTTTTGACTACAACTATAAGCTAAGTCCACACCCCACTCATCCAAAAATATCGGCACACCACCCAAACTTGTGACTGTATCTACCAGCAGCAAAGTCCCAAATTCACGGCACACCTCAGCCACTCCTTCTAAAGGTTGACGTGCGCCTGTAGAGGTTTCGGCATGAACCAAAGCCAGAATCGCTGGACGATGCGTTTCCACAGCCGTGCGGAGTTCGTCAAGACTGAAAACTTGCCCCCAAGGTTTAGTGATGCTTCGCACATCCGCACCATATCGCCCAGCCATATCCACAAGGCGATTGCCGAAGTAACCAGCGACACCAATCAAAACCACATCACCCGGTGCTGTAGCATTGGCTATAGTTGCCTCCATTGCAGCTGAACCCGTACCACTAACTGCTATGGTATGGGAATTTTCTGTCTGCCAAACGTAGCGTAGCAGAGATTGAATCTCATCCATGAGTTCCAGAAAAGCTGGGTCAAGATGCCCAATTAGTGGGGTATTCATAGCTTCCAGAACAGCAGGATGGGCATTGGATGGCCCCGGCCCCAATAGCAAACGCAATGGAATTTCTAGAGGTTTGAGTTGTAAATGCTGACTGTTGTTAATTGAGATAGTTGGGATCATAATTTGTTTTCGCCTCAACGATACTTTCCGCATCATAGGGTAACTCGGTACGCGGGAAACTCATCTTTTTCTTTGTATAGCAACGGACAGGGCGCTGAGGACATGACAAAATTCTCAAACCAATTCACAGCAAGCATTTCACTTTTGACCCTTCTCTGCGAGACACTATGTGGTAAGCGCAGCTATGCGGTAAGCTTTACGGCTACGCTCAGGGTAAACTTTTGACTTGCGCGCAGCGGTACTAGCTATCCACTTCATCTTTAATGCGGATGCGGCGCTCAAACACCTCTTTAATCACCAGTGTGACACCAGCGAGTCCTGCTAACACCACTGAGGCAGCAAAGGCACTTTGAGAATCGTAATTGCGATAAGCCCCTTCTACATATAGGGTGAGGGTCTGGGTACGGCCAATTAAGTTACTGGAAACCACAGCAATGGCTCCATACTCTCCCATCGCGCGAGCCGTGGTGAGAATAATTCCATAAAACAATCCCCAACGAATAGAAGGCAGTGTGACACGCCAGAAAATTTGCCACTCTCCAGCCCCCAAAGTTTTGGCAGCTTCTTCTTCTTGAGTACCCACTTCTTCCAATATTGGGATGACTTCACGAGCCACAAAGGGCATTCCCCCCATCATCGTCGCTAAAGCAATACCGGGGAACGAAAAGATAATTTTGATGTCCAGAGACTGTAACAGGGGGCCAAGTAGCCCATTGCGTCCATAGAGGGAGACCAGCATTAAACCTGCCACAATTGGCGAAATGGAAAAGGGTAAGTCGATAATGCTGAGTAACAGAGTGCGTCCTCGAAACCGATGACGAGCAATTACCCAGGCTGCACATAGCCCAAAAACTACATTTAGCGGTACGGCCACTGCTACAGCCAGAGCGGTGAGGCGCAAAGCCTGAGTAAAATCAGGGTCGATGAGAGTAGCGAAAAACGGAACAATACCTCGGCTAAAGGCTCCAATGAATACATAAATGGTGGGGAGCAGCAAGACCAGAGCTAAATAGGTGACTACTGCCGCAATCAAAACAATTTTGCCCCACTCTCTACCTTTCGGGGACTTGACTCCACCGGGGAAAGACTGGGTAGATTGAGATTCAACCTTCATCAGAAAAATAGGTCTGAAACCCCGCCCTCTAGCAACGCGGAGGGCGGCTTTACAAATACTTCTAAGCAACAATTAACCCGTTGG
>REBL01000069.1 GCA_007692755.1 Nodularia sp. (in: cyanobacteria)
GGAGGAGCCGTCAGAATTGTACTTATGATATGCTTCCGAAACTAGTGTAAAGGCGCTAAGTTACATTAGCGTATTAATGCAAATGTAGCGTCTTTACCATTGTATTGGGCGCTCTGGTGTAGGTTTGTGAACAGCTAATATAGTTTCATCAACCGCACAAACGCTTTTTTTTTTCATTGCCTTCGTAAAATCCCATTATGGGATGTGTCTCCGCCGCAAGGAGTTTTTATGAATTCCGACCTGATGCCTTTGCCTGAATCTTCTAATTCTTCTACCAACCATCAGCCTCAAACCCATAAAGAGGCAGCTGCTAATGTTCATACAGTAGCAGTCCAGGACTCTCACCTGGAAAATTCCGCCATTAAGCCGACAGAAACTACCTCAAATGGAAAACTAAGTCATCGCCTTCAACCGATTCCGCCGCCCAGTGAACCGATGCAGTACCGAGCCATCGGGTTAGTCCGAGGTCGTTACCTTGCTAGCAGCGAACAATTTACTCAAGGTACACTGCTAACCAAAGATGGTGTAGAACTCAACGCCGTCCTACTCGGACGGATTATGAGCTTAGTCAAAAATCACCTAGATTTAGAAAAAGATCATTTGTGGGTAGTTTATCCCCGCACACGCCAAGAAAACGACACCTTACACCTCCAAATTGTTGGGGTTTGGGAGCCAGAAAATCTGGCTGCACAGCCAACAGAGGAAGACGAGCCAGATTCGGGGTCACAGAAGTTGCAGACAACTGATGATCATGCACCCGAAAACCCAGAAGAATTTTCTGATGGTAGTTTTTCCGTGCGTGGCGAAGTAGTCTACCAGTCTTTTGACGCTAAGAGTTTAGTGGTCAAAATTAAGCAAGCGCCGCGCAAATCAACTGATAAACCCAAATATTTTAAGTTGAAACTGCGGGGTGTACTGACCACCAAAGCCGTCAGCAAGTTCTGGGACTTTAAAGCCAAGCGGGAAGCTGACGTATTAGTAGTAGAAAAAGCGGAAGCGATCGCTGATCTGCCCAAAAAACGTAAACCACCGTTTAAAGGCGGCTTTCGTGGTGGCACTGGGAGGAAACCATTTCCCCCTAGACGCAGTGGGGAAACCCCGAAACCAATCAAGAAAATAGCCGGAGAACCATCGGCGGTATCCAAACCCATACCAAAAGCCCCAGCGCCTAAACCCATTAAAAGGCCAAAACCAACTCAGGAATAGGGAGTAGGGAGTAGGGTATAAAAACCCTCCCAATCCCCCCAATGATGTCTCTTAACTGATAACTGTTAACTGTTAAAAGTCTGTCCAACGGTCTTGGGGTAAAAATGACCTGTCCATCGGAATGGGAGCCACAGGTTCTGTGAGGGTAAAAGTACCTGCGGAAATCCATTGTTTTAATTCTGTGGCAATTTGCCGAGAAAAAAACATACTGGCTAGGGGAGCAACCCTCACAGTTTTGCCCTCAATGGTGATGCGCCCAGACTTGAGTTGGGCGTAACTCACTAAACCAAAGGTAGGACGAACGCGCCGAGGAATGGAAAAATCGACGATGGGCGCGACTAAATCTTTATCTTGAACACCACAGCATTTAACTACTTCTTCGTTTAATACCGGGAGGGGGACACCTACACCCAACATTAACGAGGGACCATAACTTTTAAAGTAACAACCACGCACCCAACGCGCATCCATTTGTTTGGCATCACCAATTAAGGCTAAAGTGGCAGCCGGGCCAATGGGTGTACGATTGGGTAAACGCTTTTGTAAGGGGAAGTGTTGAGTACCTTCCCAAGCGACATAGCCAATACCACCACCTAAAAATATTCTTGTACCAATGCCAACAAGTTGCAAATCGGGGTCGTTAAGTAAGGGAGAAATTGCCCCAGGGTTAGAGTAAACGGCATTTCCTAAACTCGGTTGTAAGGGACCGAGGTAAGTAAACAGTGAGCGATCGCCTCCGTTCACACCTACAATAAAATTTTGGTAGAGATTACGCGGATTGAATAAATAAAACTGATTGATGGTGTCACGGGTAATAGTCGTTTCAAAGGTCGCCCGTGGGTAACAATCTGTTACTTGTCCTTGGGCTTTTACGTGTACGGGTTTGCCGGCGATTAAGTTCTCAATTACATGACCACCACCCTGTTCGCGGATTTCTTCCCCATCCATGACATCTACAGGACAACTCGCACCCAAGTATAAATCCACTGCGCCAAAACCTGAGTATGCTGGTACGCCATCTATCCAACAACGGCGAATTTTAATTGGGGGGTCAGTGTGTCCGAGATTAATAATTGCACCACTGGATTCCATTGGCTCAAATGTCCCAGTAGTAATTACATCAACTTCTTTAGCAACTTTGCTCACGCCGACTTCGGCTACTCGTGCTTTTAATTCTTCTATTGTCAATACTACTGCACGTTTGCGGTTAATTTTTTCGTTAATTTCGGCAATTGTTCGCATTTTAAATATAATTTTCCGATAAGTAATTTAGCCCGCAAATTTTCCTTAACTGTCCAATCACTGTTTAAATTAGAAGAATGACTTTCACCAAATAATGAGCGACATTATCAATTTTTCAAAATCATTGATTTTGAATTTTTAGTTTTGAGTTTCTCTATATTGTTGATATTCAACATCTACCCCATCTGTGAAGTTTCATGGCTAAATAAAAACTAAGTCATATAATCTGCTAAGAAATTTTTAATAGCTTTAATCATAAGTTCCACATCAGAACGAGTAAATTTTTCAAATTCTCCATGTGCTGCTTGATTACGAATATCCGCCCAAGCTCTAAGCTCTTTTGCTTTTGGTTCATGGAAAACACCTGCTTTTTTTAATTCATCAATAAGTAAATTTAACCTTAAGGGTTTACCATCATCCTTAATTGTTGGTATAGGAGGAGTTTGTTTAATACAAAGGGTTCTTAAGGCTTTTTCTAAAACTGCTCCAGATAATACGGCTGCTGGAACATGATCATATCTCCCAGTTGTCCCTTCTACTAATAATTGTTCAGCCTGTCCCATATAATCTGCTGCATTTTCTGATTCAATTTGAAGTATTAAATCTCCTAAAAATCCCTGTTCAAAATCCTCTTTTATTGCTTTGAGGTTTGCAATACAAACTTCTAATAAGAACTTATTGTGGTTTTCCAGCGTCCTAAAATCATTAATTATTCCTTTATGGACACTTTCTCTAGGGAGGACTTGACCTAATAAAGAAATACAGTGTGTTTTCCATTCAGCTAATTGTATATGTTGAGCATTTTTGTCGCTTTGAAAGGGATTAATACGAGAAGATGGCAATGGCAGGAAATTCGGAGAAACTATATTTTCTCCTTTAATAATAAGTTCTTTAAAGCGAGATAGATATTTATTAACAAGGTTTTTATGTAAGGTCATTATGCTAATTCATCCATAATTTTTTCAGATGCTTTAACTCAGATTTGTCCTGATATTAATTTTGGTCATTTTTGTTGTGCTGTCGCTTAACCCAACTTACATCTATTAATCTGCTTCTGGTAAATTAGAGTTGGCAATCTGTGCAAACTCTTCTAAAGAATTAACGCTAATTGTTGATACAAGAAGTTGTTGTAAAAAGGATGTATCATCAATTTGATTAATGCTTGCAACTAAATTATCAGGAATATCACCAAATCGCACTTGTACAAGTGTGATAATATTTTGTTTCCGAGTTTGTTTTATAGTCCGTTGTTCAATGTTAGTTAACAATGGCATTTTTCGTTCCTCCTGATAATTAGCTAATTTTTCCTCAAGACTTAATTCCAGGTCTTGAGATAAAGCCATCATTAAATCAATGACTTTATACAAATCAACAATTTCTTTACGATTATAACCTCTTTCGTAAAGTATATTATCAATTGTTGGGTTGCGCTGTCGCTTAACCCAACCTACATTTATTAATCTGCTTCTGGTAAATTAGAGTTAACAAGCTGTGCAAATTCTTCTGAAGAACTAACATTAATTGCTGATACAAATATTTGTTCTAAAAAAGATGTATCATCAATTTGATTAATGCTTGCAACTAAATTATCGGGAATATTACCAAACCGCACTTGTACAAGTTTGATAATATTTTGTTTCAGAGTTTGTTTTGTGGTTTTTTCTATGGCGCGTTGTTCGATGTTAGTTAAAAGTGGCATTTTTCGTTCCTCTTGATAATTGGCTAATTTTTCCTCAAAACTTAATTGCAGGTCTTGAGATAAAGCCATCATTAAATCAATGACTTTATACAAATCAACAATTTCTTTACGGTTATAACCTCTTTCATAAAGTAATCTAGCTAAGTTCCATTTCCACTGTTCCCTAGCTGACAAATTGCTGTTAGTGGCTTTAGTCTTTAAATGTGCCATTACCACTATAGCAAAAATATTATTCCTTTGCTCTAACTCCTCCCACTGATAATCTAGAAGTTTAACACTAGAAAAGTTGAATATTAATTGACTACTTCCTAAACCATATTGGTAAGAACTAGGTCGCCAACTGTTAGTTTCATCTCCTAGTATGGCTAAACTAATAACTGGCTTTTGATATAAATCAAAGGCTCGATAGTTATAGATAAACATTCTTTGGGAAAATTCTTTATCATATTGACTTTGTACTTCTACATGAATTAATATCCAAACCTCCTGATTGTCTAATAACCAAACTTGAAATAATTTATCAGCGTGGCGTGTTTTACTGTCCGCAGATGCTGTAATCTGTTCTAATTCTTTATCTAGAGAAATCGGGTTTTTAGTCCAATCTATTTGTTGATATATTTCTGGGTAAAAGAAGGTGAGAAATGAATCAAAATAATCTCCTATTACTTCTTTCCAGGTTTCATCATAGTTAGCTGTAATTTCCGTCATTGTGATTAAAATAGTGTCAATATTTGTGCAAGAGTATTTGTTTATATATTGGGCGAAGTTTTATAATCCTCAGCAGCATCTAAGTGACCCCGTAGCTGATCCGCAGCTTGCCATCATTTTTCTTCAAAGCCCAACTTGGTGCTACTACCGTTTAATTTAGTCTGTTTCTTTGCCACTGAGTCGCTCACCGTTAGATAAAACCTACTCAAATCTACAGGTGCTGACGCGATTTCAAATCGCCAGGGCTAGTATTCTGAGACACCTATAGTCAATAATAAAGTGATTTGTACAATAAAGTACCCCCAGAAGGGTTAATCACGGGCGAGGCTTTCACCCCAAATTTTCGGTAGGATGATTCAAGAAGCAAAAGAGGCTAGGGCGTGTTTTCAAAGTCTAAAAGTAGGTTGGGTTAAGCGCAGCGCAACCCAACGAAGCAAACCAAATATTGGGTAAAGTTGGGTTTCCCAAAGCCTCAACCCAACCTACATTTACGTCTAATTTTGGGTTTGAAAACAGTCACTAGGGGTGACAGACTAAATATTAGTCTTCTCCCGCTTTTGTTAAGACGAGCTTAATTCGCTCTCTACAGCACTCGGCAATATTTCAACAAGCAAGCACACTCCATGCGTATTTCTTTAAATTGGCTGCGGGAACTGGTAGAAATTAAACTTAGCCCGGAAGAATTGGCGGAAACCCTGACAATGGCAGGGTTTGAAGTAGAAGACATTGAAGACCGCCACACTTGGGCTAATGGTGTTGTTGTGGGTAAAGTACTTGAGCGTCAACCCCACCCCAATGCTGATAAATTAAGTGTTTGTCAAGTAGATATCGGTGCATCTGAGCCTTTAAATATTGTCTGCGGTGCGCCTAATGTCAAGGCTGATATTTATGTACCAGTGGCAACTACAGGCACTTATTTACCGAATATCGATTTAAAAATTAAACCTGCAAAGCTTCGCGGTGTCCCATCTCAAGGGATGATTTGTTCTTTAAAGGAACTCGGTTTACCTACTGATGTAGACGGTATTCATATTTTTCCCCAGGAAAATCTGCCTTTGGGTAGTGATGTGCGTCCATTATTAGGTTTAGATGATGTAATTTTAGACGTGACTGCAACCGCTAACCGGGCTGATGCTCTTTGTATGGTGGGGATAGCACGGGAAGTCGCAGCTTTGACTGGTGGTAAGTTGAGTATTCCTACTCCTGGTGCAACATCAGTTTTAAAAAGTGCGGGTAATTTAGGATTAAAAATTGAGGATCAGCAAGCTTGTCCTGCTTATATTGGCACAGTTATTGAACAGGTGAAAATTGCCCCTTCTCCTGATTGGTTGCAACAGCGTTTACGGGCGGCTGGGGTGCGACCGATAAATAATGTGGTGGATATTACTAACTATGTTTTGTGGGAATGGGGACAACCACTACACGCTTTTGACAAAGACCGTTTAGAATCTGTTGCTGGTGGTGAAGGTTTAACTATTGGTGTTCGCTTCGCCGGTTCTGGGGAATCTTTGAAAACTCTGGATGGACAAACGCGCAATTTGTCAACTCAAAATTTGTTAATTACTGCCAATAATAAACCGGTTGCATTGGCGGGAGTTATGGGTGGAGAAGAAACGGAAGTTCATAGCGGTACTCAAAGCTTAGTTTTAGAAGCAGCATTGTTTGATTCTGTGGCTATTCGTCGTTCTTCTCGGAGTGTAGGGTTAAGAAGCGAGGCTTCTGGAAGATATGAGCGAGGAGTCAACCGGGCTGAGTTGGAAATCGCCTGTAACCGGGCTTTATCACTGCTGAGTGAATTGGCTAATGGCGTAATTGTCCAACAGGAAATTGCTGATACTCGCCCAGATTCATCTACTTGGAGTCGTTCTATTGCTCTGCGTCTGGACAGAGTTAATGAGGTGCTGGGGCCGGTAGATTTGGGCGAGGAGACAGGAGAAGTCACTGAAGCTGATGTAGAGCGGATTCTTTCGGCGTTGGGATGTCAGCTAACGGCTGCTGGTGAAGGAACTTGGACGGTGACAGTTCCGCCCTATCGTTACCGTGATTTAGAACGGGAAATTGATTTGATTGAAGAGTTAGCCCGTCTCTATGGCTATGACAATTTTTGTGATACTTTACCAGAGAAGTCTGAGGCTGGTTATTTATCTTTAGAACAAGAGTTAATCCGCAAGGTACGCGCCTTTTTTAGGGCGGAGGGATTAACGGAAGTTATCCATTATTCTTTGGTGAAGCCGGGAAATGATCGTCAGGTAGTTTTGAGTAATCCGCTTTTTGGGGAATATTCGGCGTTGCGAACTGATTTGATTTCTGGTTTGATTGATGCTTTTCAATACAATTTGGAGCAGGGAAATGGTTCTTTGAACGGTTTTGACCTGGGGCGGATTTTTTGGCAGGAAGAAGACGGTTTGCAAGAAACTGATGCGATCGCTGGTATTATGGGAGGCGACACATCAATAGGCAAATGGTCAAAAGGTAGCAGTGAAAACCCGATGACCTGGTTTGATGCTAAAGGTATTTTAGAAAGCGTCTTTGAGCAACTTAATTTAAAGGTAGAATATCAACCCGATTGTCGCGATGAGCGTTTACATCCAGGACGCACGGCTTCTTTATGGCTGGGTGGTAACAGACTCGGTATTTTTGGACAACTTCATCCCCAACTACGACAAGATAAAGGTTTACCCGATTCTGTCTATGTATTCCAGCTTGATCTAAATGTGCTGTTGGATGCACTTGATCAAGATGAGATTCTGGTTCCCAAATTCCATACTTATTCTACCTATCCAGCAAGCGATCGCGATATTGCCTTTTTCGCACCTGTAAAAATCTCAGTGGCGGACATTGAAAAATCCATCAACAAAGCGGCGAAGGGACTGCTGGAATCGGTGGAATTGTTTGATGAATATCGTGGTGAAAACGTACCCGCAGGACAACGTAGTTTAGCATTTCGCTTAATTTATCGGTCAAGCGATCGCACTCTGACTGAAGCGGAAGTGGAACCTGTTCACAATAAAGTCCGTGAGGCTTTAGTGGAGAAATTCGGCGTTAACCTCAGAAGTTAGTTAATAGTAGTTTTAGATTTTGGATCGAATATATCCAAAGTCTAAAATTATTAATGTATTAGTGCGATCGCCTTTGATCTTATTTAGTATTCAGTGCTAAGTATAGTAAAAATCACTGTGTACCAGCTATAGCCTTCAGACTGCTTTCTTCCCTATCCCTCCCAGGTTGCGGTAATGGAAGTCCAGACACAAAGCAATCTTCTTTAGAAATAGTCAGTCAGAAAATATTGATAACTGTAACTACTTATAGGTAATGTAAAAATAATGGCAAATTTTTACATTATTTAATGAGCAACAATTTTAATACCGTAAAAGAAGTTATACGTTGGAGAAATTTTACATTCAATAGTGAAATTTACGACTTATCACATCTGAATGCACACTGGATTGAATATATTGACTACAGAGACGAAAATAATCCAATCCCATACAACTTTATAGTCACCTACGGTTTACACTGTTTCACCAAAGAATCAAAGGAACTTACGAGCGAAGAGTCAGAGTTATTGATGTACAGCGCACCAAGAGAGTCCAGAGAATTCAATTTTGAAAGATACTACCTTTCAAAGGAATTACCTAGAATTATCAAGTCATTAGGAGAAAAAACGTCAGTCTACCTCGCCGGGTATGGTAACTTTGCAACTGTTAAACTTTTAGATTCAAACGGTATTGAGGTTAATTATTTTGTTGTTTTCGCAGCATTCAGGGAAAGTAAAAGGCTGAGATTACATATAACAAGTGCCTACCCCATAGAAGAAGCTACAGGCAAAAGAAAAAAAGTGAACTTTTTTGTTATAGCCAAAAATCTATTGAATAATAAGAAATTACCGAGCCTATAAATAACAAAGACTCCTTAAGGAGCCTTCGCCAAAAATAAATTTTTGGTATTCAGAACGTCTTTACCGGGATTTCCTCGACCTTAAAAGGTAACGGGATGTCATGCTTTAAGCACGTCTGCTACATCCTTGAGATGTTTAGTACACTTTTAGTATAGTGTATAGTTCTAATTTGATCAAGTCCCTAATTAACTGTAGCCTTTGAAGCGATCGCTTAAAAATCTGGTTTGATCACGAGATATACTAAACTCTTGGCAGATATCAAGAGGAGAAACAAGTAATTATGGCGAAATACATTATGTGGGGAAGTTACTGTGAGAACGTTCTGGAAAAACGCGCACCCTATCGTCAAGATCATTTAGACGGTTTAGCAAAACAGAAAGAATCGGGTGTATTGATTACCCTTGGCCCCACAAAGGATAGTACCCAAGTCTTTGGAATTTACGAAGCTGAAGACGAAGCATCTGTGCGCCAGTTAGTGGAAAATGACCCCTACTGGAAAAATAACATCTGGACTGAATATTTTGTCAAAGAGTGGATTCAAGCTTTTTAGATATCCGGAATTTCACTTTGCATCTTTAATGTTTTCTGTCAAGATGCCAGTTTAATTACTGTCAACTAATTCAGCCCAATCATTGCGGAAATTACATCCTAAATTCTGACTTTCAGTAGATGCATGGAAGAGTTATTTAGTGTAATCATCATAAAGTTCTTAGTTGCTGCTGCAACTGAAAAGCGTTAAATTTCTGAATAAGGTACTACCATGCATAGAATTTTAAAACGTACACTTTTACCCAGTCTCATGGCTGCAAGTTTAACTGGTGTTACTTTAGTTCCTGCTCAACCAGCTGCTGCTAACACATTACTCAGAGATTTAGGTACTGGCGCTGCTACTGGTGCGGCTTCTGGTGCTATTAGAGGATGTGGTTCTGTACTCAACAATGCCGTTAAAGGTGCGGCGGCTGGTGCTGCTGTCAATGCGGCTAATAGTAATAGACGCAATCCAAGAAATCGGAACTTAGCTCAAGATGCCGGAGTTGGTGCAGCTGCGGGTACTGTGGCTGGCGCAATTACTGGCGGTCGTTGCAGAAATCCTCTTGGTAACGCTGTCGATGGTGCGGCTGCGGGTACAGTTATCCATATTTTGAACAACAGGAAATAAGCTAATTTGTAATTCTTAACAAGATTGTAGATTTGGAATTGGAAATTAAATAATTCAATATCCAATATTTTGTTGTCCACGTCTTGAAAAACGAATTACAAATTTAAAATTGCTTGTTTAGCTAGCAGACTTATAGTTATTAGTAGGCACAATATCAGCTTACTAATAATTTTCATTCTAAAGAATTTGGTTCAATAAACTGTCGATTGGCTCTCACGAAACAGTTTCCTTGAGTTTGTCCTTGATTGTTAACTATCTTCACCCGCAGCCAAGGATTACCCTGTGAATCCCGCACAATAGCCTCTTGAGAGTTACTCGCACCTGCATCGGTTTGGAGTAGCTCATTTGGTTGAAATTGCTTGATAACTCGCTGATTTACTCCAGGAGCGCTACGGCAGTTTAGTTTACCACTACGAATATTCGTGAACCATGACAATAACACAGCTTGATTACCATCAGGAAATTTGGTTATGGCTGAATTGTAGTCACCTTGACGATTAGGGGTTGGTGTCTGGCGTTGTTGGGCGAGGGAAGGTATAGAAATGATACCAATTAAACTAGCGATCGCGATCGCTGCAACAGAACGAACCATGATTTAAGCTCCCAAAGTCTCAGATGTACTACTACAAACCAGGGAGCGTCAATTTCCGAAACCAAAACGTTCTGTCAAACCCCAGCTTTTAATCGTCGAGATTTCCCTATTCCCTTTTGACTTTTGACTTTTGATTTTTGACTTCCGCCTTGCGGAGTTAGCCTTTTAAAGCTTTTCTGAAATTGCGGCGATATGATTTATTAGCAATAAATAAAGCAGGCCATAGCAATGATAAACCCAGGCGATTAGATAAAGTTTGACTAAAATTAGTGCGGTCAAAACCACTCCATAACTTCCAAACACCACCGACATAAACCACGATTAAGCCAAAAATAATAAAATTAGACATTCCCATCAACTCCCTAGTAACTGACAGAATTTAAGTTAAGCATTACCATACCATTGAGATTATGCCGCACACACTGTTAAAAGTGTTAGACCCCTAATTATATCAATACCTGAATTACTTTATGATACACGCTCTCATACTAGATTGACCTCTCACCGCTATAAATGGAATGACATTCTCAGGGTTTTTTTACCTTGATTGTCTCCGAACATACAGGTTAAAGTGATGAGTAAATTTGCTTATTTCTCACCAGATGGTTCTTAGGTAAGTTACTCAAATCCCAATATCCATAGGACACTAAAGAAAGAACATACAACACACTCTCACGGGTCTGTAAGCAGCATAAGCTGCAAATAGCTAAGGAGAATTTATGCGTGCAGTACTGATGGCTGGCGGTTCAGGAACACGGCTACGACCGTTAACTTGTGATTTGCCTAAACCGATGGTTCCTATTCTCAATCGGCCTATTGCCGAACATATCATCAATCTGCTCAAACGGCATCAAATCACAGAAGTTATTGCGACATTACATTATCTGCCGGATGTCCTGCGAGACTACTTTCAAGATGGTAGCGATTTTGGCGTGCAGATGACCTATGCTGTGGAGGAAGACCAGCCTCTAGGGACAGCAGGCTGTGTGAAAAATATTGCCGAACTTTTAGATGAAACATTTTTAGTGATTAGCGGCGATAGTATCACAGATTTTGACCTGACGGCAGCGATCGCCTTTCATAAACAAAAACAAGCCAAAGCCACTTTAGTTTTAACCAGAGTTCCCAACCCGGTGGAATTTGGGGTGGTAATTACTGATGAACAAGGACATATTAACCGCTTTTTAGAAAAACCCTCTAGCAGTGAAATTTTTTCCGATACCGTCAACACTGGTATTTATATTCTGGAACCAGAAGTATTAGATTATCTGCCATCTAACACTGAAAGCGACTTTTCCAAAGACTTATTTCCCCTGATGCTGGAAAAAGGCGAAGCTCTATATGGTTACATTGCTCACGGTTACTGGTGTGATGTCGGTCACTTAGATGCCTATCGCGAAGCTCAGTATGATGCCTTAGATCGGAAAGTCAAACTCGATGTTGCTTATAAAGAAGTTTCGCCGAATTTGTGGGTAGGACAAAATACTTTTATCGCCCCCACAGCCAGTATTGAATCTCCAGCCGTGATTGGTGATAATTGCCGTATTGGAGCGAGAGTCCAGATTGAGGCGGGAACCATTATTGGGGATAATGTCACCATTGGCGCTGATGCTAACCTGAAGCGACCAATTTTGTGGAATGGATCAATTATTGGCGATGAAGCACATCTGAGCGCTTGCGTCATTTCTCGTGGGACGCGTGTAGACCGTCGCGCTCATGTCTTAGAAGCGGCTGTAGTGGGTTCCCTTTCTACTATTGGCGAAGAAGCCCAAATTAGTCCGAATGTGCGGGTTTGGCCGAGTAAAAAGATTGAATCAGGGGCAATTCTCAACATTAACTTGATTTGGGGTAACACTGCTCAAAGAAATTTATTTGGTCAACGTGGTGTCCAAGGATTAGCCAATATTGACATTACTCCAGAATTTGCGGTGAAGTTGGGATCTGCTTATGGTTCCACCTTGAAACCAGGTTGTAAAGTCACAGTTTCCCGTGACCAGCGTAATGTTTCGCGCATGGTGACTCGCTCGTTAATTGCTGGTTTGATGTCTGTAGGGATTGATATTCAAAATCTCGATGCTACAGCTATTCCCATCGCGCGGACAGTTATACCTACAATGTTTGTGGCTGGTGGAATTCACGTGCGAGTACACCCAGACCGCCCTGATTATATCCTGATTGAATTTATGGATGCTAAGGGGATTAATATCACTAAAGCTCTGGAGAAGAAAGTTGAAGGAGCTTATTTTAAAGAAGATATGCGGCGATCGCAAATTCATGAAATTGGCGATGTGGCTTATCCGAGTCAAGTCATGGAACGCTACTGCACAGCCTTTGAAAAGCTGTTAAATGTAGATACTCTCCGCAACAGTCGGGCAAAAGTAGTCATTGACTATGTTTATGCAGTGTCTGGCGCAGTTTTACCCATGATGTTAGACAAATTTGGCGCTGATGCGGTGGTGCTGAATGCGAGTGTGAATAAATCGGCTGTTTCAGTGACTGATCGCGAAGCATTGCTGACTCAGCTAGGTCATGTCGTGGAGGCGTTAAAAGCTAACTTTGGTGTGCAAGTATCAGCGAATGGGGAACAACTGATATTAGTTGATGAATCAGGCTTTCCGATTCGGGGGGAGATTTTGACAGCATTGATGGTAGACATGATTTTAACATCTAACCCCAGAGGGACGGTTGTTGTCCCGGTTCATGCTTCCAGTGCTGTGGAACAAGTCGCCCGTCGTCATGATGGTCGGGTAATTCGCACTAAAGCCAATCCTACAGCTTTGATGGAAGCTTCTCAGAAAAATCCCAATGTGGTTTTAGGAGGTAGCGGAGAAACTGGTTTTATTTTCCCCCATCTGCATCCGGGATTTGATTCGATGTTCTGCATTGCGAAGTTAATTGAGATGCTGACAATTCAAGAGCGATCGCTTGCTACAGCGCGTTCAGAATTACCCCGTGTAGTTCACAAAAGTTATACAGTTCGCTGTCCTTGGACTGCTAAGGGGGCGCTAATGCGTTATTTGGTGGAAACACACCCAGCCCAAAATTTAGAGTTAATTGATGGGGTGAAAATTTGTCAACCTTATGATGATAGTTGGCTATTAGTTTTACCTGATGCTAGTGAACCTTTAGTACATTTGTTTGCTAACAGTAGCGATCGCGATTGGGTAGATGAAACTTTGAGAAACTACCGCACCCGTGTTCAGACTTTTGTGGAAAGACAACAAGAATACCAACCAGCAGAGGTGTAAGTATTCAGTTATCAGTGGTCAGTTATCAGTTATCAGGCTGTTAACTGACTATAATAATTCAGCAGAATTAGGGTTAAACGTTTTAGGAACAGAGACATCTTCATAAACATCCGTGAGAGAACAAGAAAAATTGATGGCTGTAAATTGTAATTCTTGATTTTCTCGATAGCTATAAAGCTCCCACCTACCTGCTGTATTCCGCCGAAAACAATCCACGCGCTGGCGGTTTTGACTGACTAAAACATATTCTTGTAATGTTTGTAATTCTTGATAGTCACTAAATTTATCACCTCTGTCTAAAGCTTCAGTCGAGGGTGATGTAACTTCAATAATAATACTGGGATAACATTTAAAGTATTCAAAATTAGTATCTCGTTGGTCACAAGTCACCATAATATCAGGATAGTAAAAAATATTCAGATGTTCGATGCGTGCTTTCATGTCAGCAACATAAACACGACATCCAGTACCGCGAATGTGGTTTCTCAGTAAGGTAACTAAGTTAGCCGTAATGGTGACATGAGCATCGCTTGCACCTGCCATTGCGTAAATCTGCCCTTGGATATATTCATGTTTAATTGGGCTAGATTTTTCACTCTCTAGATATTCTTCTGGTGAAATATCAGGGTGAGATTGACTGAGATTCATAAGCATAAAATAGATTATTTTCAGGTAAGGCGGTATTCTTTAAAAGTTTGATTACCAAAGGTTAAGACTGATTTTGCGGCAGATAAATCAACTCTATAACACCACCAGGATGTGATTTGGCATCGACCACCTAAATCAATCATCATGACTAAGAGTTGCATCAAGGGGAGGAATTTGTTCAGCAGTTAATGTCACAACTTGGCCATCTTGCCAAATGCTTATTGATTCTCCTAATTTGCGGTGTCTTTCTATAGCTTTAGCAATAGCGAGTTGAACACCTACATCTATTTGGCTAGATAATTTATGGGCAATTGGCTTATTCATTATATATAGGACTCATATTTGAATTTTGAATTAAACTCCGTATACCTTGATTCCTTCTTTCCTGTTCCCTACCTCTATGAGTAAATATGGCTACGCCACGCAAGCTACAGAAACCAAACCGGATTCATATGTGAGAAGGAAATATAGCTAACTCGGTTTGAGGGTCAAAAAAGTGCAGTTTCTCTGGATTTAATGATAACCATAATTGCTCACCAACACTGACTAATTTATCTGGTGGAATTCGTACTTGGAGATAATGATCTGTATGACTAATTTGAGATTCAGGTTCTGAAATTCTCACCGCTAGGAAAGAATCATTACCGAGATTTTCTACTAAGTCTACTTTTACGGGTAAATTTTTAGTCGCAGGTACACTCAAAATCAAGTGTTCTGGGCGCATACCTAAAATAATCGTTTGCTTATCGTATTTTTGCAGCACTGTTTCCCAAGTTTCTGGGAGGGTGAGACGGAAATTTTCATGAGTAATTAATAACGGGGCGTGAAATGTTACAGGAATAAAATTCATCGGTGGTGAACCAATAAATTCGGCGACAAAGCGGTTAGCAGGGCGGTTGTAAAGTTCTAATGGGGATGCAACTTGCTGAATTTGACCTTGATTCATAATGGCTATGCGATCGCCCATTGTCATGGCTTCGGTTTGGTCGTGGGTGACGTAAATCGTCGTGGTTCCTAATTGGCGTTGCAATTTGACAATTTGGGCGCGAGTTTCGGCGCGGAGTTTTGCATCCAAGTTAGAAAGGGGTTCATCCATTAAAAATACTTGAGGATCACGGGCGATCGCTCTTCCTAATGCTACCCGTTGTCTTTGTCCCCCAGATAGCTGTTTGGGTAAGCGATTCAGCAAGGTTTCCATTTGCAATAATTGCGCCACATTTCTTACCTGCTGGTCTACTTGCCTTTCTTTGTCAGAAATGTAACGCAGTCCTTTAGGTAACTTTCTGGTAACACCCACCAGCAGATTTTTCGCCCAATCAGGAAGGGAAGAGTCCTGATTTTCCCGATTTTCTAATTCCCGCCGGCGCAGTCCAAAGGCGATGTTGTCATACACCGTCATGTGAGGATAGAGGGCGTAATTTTGAAACACCATTGCAATGTCTCGTTCTTTGGGAGGTAGATCATTAATTAGGCGATCGCCTACACTAATATTTCCTCCTGTCATCGCTTCTAACCCAGCGATTAACCGCAGTAGAGTACTTTTACCACAACCCGAAGGCCCCACCAAAACCATAAATTCACCATCGGCGATGGTTAGGTTAATGCGCCGTAAGACAGTAATAATGTCTGCTGTTTCTGGAGTTGGATCATTTTTCTTTCGATCACTGGGAGAGGTTGGAGAAACTACACTTTCCCCCTTGCGTTGGGGAAAACTTTTATAGATATTTTCTAAGACAACTTGCGCCACGGGTATTTGGGGTAATGGTATGCAATGGATAACTGATTCCACAAAGCGGAACATTCAGCGCCCATGATATATGTTACCTGTGACTACGAAAAGTAAAAAAAATAGCTGTCACCAAAAAAAGCAAACTACCCTAGATTTATAGGAATATCAGCAGGTATTTGTCATGACTACTGATGTAACTGAAAATCCTACCCATGAAATTGTAGATGTCACAACTACCGATTGTTGTATTGTCGGTGGTGGTCCAGCCGGGGCAGTTTTGGCTTTAATGTTGGCACGTCAAGGCGTTTCTGTCATGCTTTTAGAAGCGCATAAAGATTTTGACCGCGACTTTCGGGGGGACACAATTCACCCCTCGGTAATGGAAATTATGGAGGAATTGGAGTTAAGCGATCGCCTGCTACAATTACCCCATGCAAAAATGCACCGTGTGAGAATTCGCACTCCTGAAGATACAGTCACTTTAGCGGATTTTAGCCACCTAAAAACCCGTTACCCCTACATCACAATGATGCCGCAGGTGAAATTTTTGGAGTTCATCACCCAAGAAGCTCAAAAATATCCGAATTTTCACTTAGTCATGGGTGCAAATGTGCAGGAATTAATTGCGGAAAATGGTGTAATTCAAGGTGTTCGTTATCGAGGAGGTGGCGGTTGGCATGAAGTCCGAGCAGTACTGACAGTAGGTGCAGATGGTCGTCACTCACGCTTAAGACAACAAGGGGGTTTTGAGTCTATTCAAGCATCGCCACCAATGGATGTCCTCTGGTTCCGTTTACCCCATCAGCCAGAAGACCCAGAGGGAGGGATAGGAAACGTTGCTCAAGGTCGGATTGTGGCGATGCTGGATCGTGGTGATCAATGGCAACTGGCCTATGTGATTCCTAAAGGCGGTTATCAACAAATTCGCGCTGCTGGGTTGGAGGAATTTAAAAAATCTGTTGTAGAAGTTGTGCCAAGTTTAGGCGATCGCATCGAAAATTTACAAGATTGGTCACAGGTCTTCTTCCTCTGTGTGGAATCTAGCCGAGTTAAACGCTGGTATCGTCCGGGACTGTTACTGATAGGTGATGCTGCTCATATTATGTCCCCAGTGGGGGGAGTGGGCATTAACTATGCCATTCAAGATGCTGTCGTAGCTGCTAATATTCTCAGTCAACCTCTGAAAAACAAACACATAGAACTGAGTGATTTAGCCCAAGTCCAACGCCAACGGGAATTACCTACCCGAATTATTCAAGGATTTCAGGCTTTTATCCAGAAACGAGTTTTAGCCCCGGTTCTCAAATCTCAGCAGACCTTTAAACCCCCCGTTTGGTTGCGTTTGCCCATTTTACGCGACCTTCCAGGGCGGTTCATAGGCTTGGGGATTTTTCCAGTTCATGTCCAAAGTTAATCCGAATATGGATTTGTGTCACGCAAAGGCGCAAAGGCGCAAAGGTAAGAAGGTAGGAAGGTAAGAAGGTATTTCGTACTTTAGTTTAGCAATGTATTTTTTCTGCCATTAAATGGTATACTTGTACTACTCATGCAGAAATCAATGCTCGTTGTAGTCAGGCGAAGGTGGAGAATAGTATCCCAAATACTGTTCAAAGCGATCGCTTGGCTTTTATGCTAAAAAAGACGAAAGCAGAAAGTTTATGTCCGGAATTTATTCAGGCAAATTTAAAGATATTTCCGTAATAAAAACCCTATTTCTTTCTCAACACCTTTTCCAGTCAGGAGGATTTAATGAATAGCTGCGTTTTAATGGCAGAAATCATTCAAGAACCGCAATTACGCTATACAGCCGATAACTTAGCAATCACGGAAATGCTGGTGCAGTTTCCCAATTCTCAACGCACAGAAGACCAGTTAGTCACCTTAAAAGTGGTGGGCTGGGGGAATATGGCCACCGAAATTCAGCAAAATTACCACCAAGGCGATCGCGTCATCTTAGCAGGGCGCTTAGGGATGCATACTGTGGAACGTCAAGAAGGTTTTAAAGAAAAACGTGCTGAATTAGTAGTGCAACAGATTCAACCTTTAGGAGGCAGTTTTAGCCCATCACCATCGGCAACTGTAACACCTGCACAACAACCATCCCCAGCAGTTCCATCTGCACAGAACGAAGTTAATGTCCGTCCAGTCACCGCCCCGGCTACAACCCCGGTTGGCGTTGCACCTCAGCCGACAAATTTCGTACCCACACCCCCACCCCAAAATTTTGAGCGCACCAATTATCCTCCAGTCCAAGAGCAAGAACCAGACCCGGATGATATTCCGTTCTAAGTATTAGGGACTGGAAACTGGTATTTTTTTACGATTCGTGATGCGTAAAGCCCCCTGAATTCTATTCGGGGGATATAAGCTCTTGACTTTTTTCTCTGATTGCTACATCAAACTAATGGATAAACAGCGTCTCAAAAAAGTTTTAATTGGTGATTTTACCTGGAAACGTTTGGTGAAATCTCTAATTATTATTTATCTATTTTTTGCTGGCTATGTTTATTTTCGTGCAGATAGTATGATTTTCTTTCCTCAACCCTCTAGCTATGAAGATACTGAAGAAATCTTAAAGCTCAAGAGTGAGGGAGAAACGAAAATTTCAGCAGTGCATTTAGTGAATCCTACCGCTAATTACACAATTCTTTATGCTCATGGTAATGCTGAAGATTTAGGTTACATTAAACAATATTTAGAAAAATTACGCGATTTTGGCTTCAATGTCTTGGCTTATGATTATCGCGGTTATGGTACAAGCGACGGCATACCTACGGAAAATAACGCTTATCATGATATTGATGCTGCTTATAATTATTTAGTCCAAGATTTAAAGGTACACCCACAGAATATTATTGTTTTTGGACGTTCTGTTGGAGGTGGTTCAGCCGTGGATTTGGCGGTACGTCAGCCTGTGGGGGGTTTAATTCTCGAAAGTACTTTTACTTCTGCTTTTCAAGTTATCATCCCTGCGAAAATTTTGCCATTTGATAAGTTCAATAATCTAGACAAAATTAAACACGTCAACTGTCCAGTGTTGATTATGCACGGTAAAGCTGATGAGATTATTCCTGTTACTCATGGCAAAAAGTTATATGATGCTGCACCGTCACCAAAGTTATATTTATGGGTGGAAGATGCAACTCATAATAATTTTTTCTGGGTAGCAGGTGAAAAATATGAAAATATTTTGAGAGAGTTTACCAAGATTCTGAAGAAAAACGAGCGATCGCCTATTTGATCAAGGGTGAAAAAGCTTTAATATTATCGTAGCGATCGCCATAATTCTCTGTGCAAAAAGGATCAACGGAAATTACCAGGATTCAAACGAGTGGGGCTTTGAGGTGGAGACGGAGGATTATTCCCGGCGTTATTTCGCAGAGTCCCACCATCTTGAGGCGCAAGGTAAGGTTTGAGATTGATACCACTGCGCGATGCAGTCGCCCGATTGTTCCCATTACCAAGAAGTGTCCGCCCTAAATTGTATAATTCGCTTACTCCTCCCCGATTGCGATCGCCATAAGTATTCACAGCAGTTGTCTGTTGTCCACTATCAGCACTCATCAAGTTTTGGAAAACGCTATTGCGGACGACAAAGGGATCTTGTCCACGGGGTACTGTCAGTAAAATACGACAAAACGGATTAGCCTCTGTGGTCACACAGACAATATTCTCATTATTTTCTACAGCCGTCTGGAGTTCTTGTAAACCATCGGGGCGATATAATTCCAAGCGACTGGCAATTGCATCACAGCGTCTTTGTGGACTCCAACCACCACCCAAAGCCGCCGGTGCTGCCCAAGGAAAGAATTGCCCTGGCATATTCTGTGGCTGATACATGACAGTGTACTGCCCATTTTGCAATTGACAGCTAAACCGAGTCCCACTAGTGATAGTTGGCGTGCTTGTTGGTACGTCTGTTGGTGTGCCAGTTGGCATTGATGTACCGCCTGAAGGTATTGTTGGTACAACAACATCACCGGAATTAGAATCATTAAATTGAGCCAGCGCCGCAGAATTACCCAGGAACAAAGATAAGCCTAAACTGCTCAAAAATATCAATTTTAAAGGTTTTGAAAACATAAATTATTGCCCAGTATCAATGGGATAGGGAATTGATAATTCCAGTGACGAATAATTTTGTATTTTTGATTCAGAAAGAACGCGATTTTTTTTGCTCTTGTGATTTTTGCTCTTGAAGTAGCTGTTTCACCCGTGCTTGTACTTCTAGATGTCGCTCAACTCCCTCATAAGCGTAGCGGTTATAATTCCCACGAGAAATTAAATTTTCTAAATAATTAACTCGTTCACTACCGCCGGGGTGTGAAGATAACCACAAGGGAATAAAATTTTTCTGTTGTTTTTCTAATGTCACCATTA
>REBL01000037.1 GCA_007692755.1 Nodularia sp. (in: cyanobacteria)
CCCACCGGAACTGTATTTTGATGAATATTCAAGATATAGAAACAGCAGGTTTTAGTGAACATCAACGAGTGACGGTGCAAGGTGACGCAGGTAAATTAGAAGATGTGGAAATTATTTGCGTAGACATTCGCGCAGGTGCAGCGATGATGTTTTACCCTGAAGTCAACGTAATTTTTAAAGCCAAAATTGACCAGCGTTCTGGTACACCAGCTTATAAAAGAGTTCCTGTATTTGTTGCAAGTTGAGAAAGTGGAAAAAGCTAAAAGAGTAATTTTTGATTAACTAAACACAGATTAAATTTATCTAGTGGTTTTTGATGAATATGTTTATATTTAGTGTGTTTATCAATATCCTAGCTATAGTTTATTTATTTTGTCTAAATTATTCATGCTAAAATATGAATTAAAAACACTCAAGTAATTGAATATGATTCAAATAATTCTCAATGACCTAGAACCCAATCTAGTTGAAAAACTCAAATATCAAGCTCAAAAACATGGACGAACTCTACAGTCTGAGCTAAAGCTAATTTTAGCACAAGCTGTTGCTGAAATCCCTCAAGACTTGAAACAAGAAAAATTAATTCCCTTGGAAACATTAGCACAAGAGGTAAAAGAATCCTTAGATAATACAGGATATGATTCACCAGACAAGATTATCCAGTTAATTCAAGATGTGAAAAAAGAAATAGCTGATGAACATTTAGTAAAAGCACATAAGCCAAATGATTCATGATATTCCCCAACGTATATTTTTAGATACTAATATTTATATTATTGGGGTGGCTCACGAGAATAGTAATGAAAGAAAAATATTAGACTTAGTGGGTTTTCAAGAATCATCACCTATAGAAATTATCGTTTCAGAAGAGTTATTTGATCAGATTTTACGTGTGTCAAAACGTTTATATGGTAAAGACTGGGGTAGTCAGATTGTTTCTCGTATTTGGCAGAAATTACAACTTATTTACATTAGCTTTACTTCTGAAGAATAGTTGAAGACAGAAGAATTAGGTTTAATCCCTCGTGAAGATATTGGAGTGTATTTAACTGCTAGCAAGGGAGAAACTCAGTGTTTTGTTTCTGCTAACTATAAGCTAATTCGCTGTTTAGTTCAAGAAACAAAAGAGTTTGAATGTTTAACTCCTGAAGAATTTGTAAATAAGTATTTATAATATTTATTGTAATCGCTATTATTTTCATAGGCTTGTACATAGTAAAACTTGTAGACTCACATCTTGCACCTAGCCCTGGCGATTAGAATATTGCTAACGCAACGCCAAGGGCGAACGCGGCTATACAAACAAAGTCCGCCTGCGCGGACTAACATAAAATTAAGGTTTTCAACCCGCGTAGGCGGGTTTCGCCTGTGTAGCCGTGACTTCCAGTCGCCTGGTGCAAGATATGTGGATCGCACCTACAACTTAGGTAAAACTTCCGGTAACAAATGACCAGGAACCTGAGATAAAGCCAAATTCTGCCCCTGTATCCCCAAATTACTGTGGAACGCCTGAATGGTTTTCACCACATAAGAGAAAGTTGTTTGATAAGCCTCTGGTTGTTTGCTAAATCCATTTAAAGCTTGCAAATGATTATTTAACGCTGCTGCCAAATGTTGTGAAATTTTGGCTTTTTCACCACGAAAAGAATCATCTGTAACTAGCTGATAATGAGCTAATCCTAAATTATTGTGAGCCGCAAACAAATCAAAACTTAAAGGTTTTCCCCTTAGTGAATGCGCCAAAGCAATAGCTTCATCATAAGCATCAATAGACAACTGTAATAACTTTTGTCGTGAATCCTTCGTTGTTTGAGATAAGTTTGCTAAATGCCAATAAGCAGTACCAAGATTATTTTGTGTCGCAGCGCAAGCACTGGGAACATTGGCGGGAGTGCGATATTTTAAAGCTTCGCAGTAGACAGCGATCGCTAATTGCAGATTTTCTGCTGGTTGTTCGTCATATTGTGCCAAATTCCAGTAAGCAGTGCCGATATTATTTTGAATCATCCCATATTTCAACGGTTCCTGTTCAGGACTGTAGTGAGTCAACGCCTGACTGTATGAAGCGATCGCCTTCTGCAAATTTACCACTGGTTGATTGTACTGTCCTAAATGCCAGTAAGCAGTGCCTAAATTATTTTGGCACGCCGCATACTTTAATGGTTCTATATCAGCTTGACGATATTGCAGTGCTTCGCTATAAGCTAATACTGCTTGTTGCCAATTTTCCGCAGAATTAGCAAAACGAGCTAAATCACCATAAGCAGTACCTAAATTATTTTGTACCCGTGCATAGGTTTCAGATTGCTCTTGAGGCGATATCAGCTTTAAAGCCAAATGATAAAATTCAATTCCCTGCTCTATATAAGCTTTGTCATCCCCTGAGTTATCAGGAGTGCGAGACAGCATCCAATAAAGTGTACCCAAGTCATTTAAAATATCAGGCAATTGCGGTGATGCTTCATCATAGGTAACCGCTTCTTGAAAGGCAATAATTGCCACCATCAAATTTTCTAGACTTGATTTACCCTGTTCAATGCGTAGGCGATATAAGTTTCCTAAGTTGTGATAGGCTACCGCCAATACTTCACCAGAGGCTTGTTGTGAATGGAGTTTTTCAATCTCTAAGAGCATTTGTTGCGGTTGTTGGTTATCCTCCCCATCTTCAGAAGTCGTCTTGATGGTTGGTATGATTAGCTCGGCTAACTCCCTGCTAATATGAGATAACGCCAATGGCGATGAATGATCACCTGGAATTGATTCAGCAGCGGATTTCTGTGGCTGCGTTCTCTTCTGCAATAATTCTTCGGCTAAAGGTAAAGCTTCTTGTTCTTGATCTGGATGATTCTTTGGTGATTCCACCGGAAAGTCAAAGTCATCCCCAAATTTTAAGCCGTTGGCAGATGCAGCTGCAAGTTCTGCTTCAATGACTGATTCATCGACAGCAGATTCCTCAATATCTTCTAAATCAACATCTTGAGAAGTGGAAGCACGTTCTGGATAAGCTTGATTTTGTGTCGTTGGTGTTGGTTCCCCTGCAAACACAAACACACCAGTACGCCAACGCCAAAACTGTGGTGCTGACTGCTGAATGGCAGATAACCAAGGACGCGAGACCCACAACAAGATGCTGGAATTTAGCATCTGACTCGACTCTTGACTAGAAAAATTTTCCTCACTTAAGCGCAGATAGTGTAAAAATAAACGCTGTATCGCTACTGGTTGTTTGGTTAACTGTTCCACTCCGACAATCTGAAATATCGGTATTGGTAGGGTGGTTCCAGATGTCTCTTTTGATGCACCAACAATTGGTGGTGGATAATTAGCCAACCATTGATTTATATGATCTATGGGATTGGGATCACTTAAATTTAACCTCAATGTGACTAATCGTGGATAAGCTGGAGTGCTAGCTTCCTGACCAGCCACAGATTTATATAGCACTTGCCCGACTGGATAAGCTAAAGTAGAATGCAAACGAGCAGCTACTTGATTTCTTAAGTGTAAATTGTCACTAACTGCTAAAAAAACTTGTCGTCTTAAACCCAGACTAAGTGCAAGTTTTAACCGATGATATACTTGTCTATTCCAAGCAAAATTATTATCTGGGTGTGTCTTATCATTCACGCTCATGGCGGCTAAAGAGCCAAAACACGGTATACATAAATTTCACAGAATGCATTGTAGCAAACAGACCAAAATTAAATTATGACTGTTAATCTGCTGAGTATGCATCCAGTTTTTCTGATGCGGCAAAGTAAAAAGTATTGATTTATACTAACTTCTTCCATATAATTCTAACAAAAAATAAAAAACAAGGCTCCTGCTGACATAGAAACCTTGAAAATCAAGATTTGAATTTCGTTAAAAAATTTGTTGTTCAACTGACATGAGAAACAGAGAAGGCCACAACAATTAAACCAGCAACCAAAGCTACAGCAGCGAGTCCTAAGAAAATATAGGTACGTTTTTGCTCGTTTGTCGGAGGTTCTGCTTGGTAAACCTTTGGTTCGCGGGCAAAATTGTTCAGAAGACCGCCTTCTTCGTTGGTGTAGGGCATGAATTAATTCCTGATTATCTTCTTTTGTTCGTTTTATGTTACAGAAACCTTATATTCTGCTTTCATACTTAGAGACAAATCTTTACGTTGGGGATTGGGAAATAGATTTATAGATTTATTATCAATACCCGCTCCCCGATTCCTTAATTATTAATTTTTCCAGTCAGTGGTGAACTAGCACTAGCGTAACTTTTCAGAGGCATTCTGCCGGCTAGGTAGGCCATGCGACCGGCTACTGCTGCTAAATTCATGGCTTGGGCCATGACTGGGGGGTTTTGGGAAAGAGCGATCGCACTATTAATTAATAAGGCATCTGCACCTAATTCCATCGCCTGGGCAGCTTCTGATGGCGAGCCAATTCCGGCATCTACCACTACTGGTATACTGGCATTTTCAATGATAATTTGAATATTGGCGGTTGTTTTCAGCCCTTGTCCCGAACCAATGGGAGAAGCTAAAGGCATGACTGTAGCACAACCAACATCTTCTAGACGCTTGGCTAACATAGGGTCAGCATTGATATAAGGCAGGACTGCAAAACCTTCTTTGACTAGCTGTTCAGCAGCTTGCAGTGTCCCAATCGGATCAGGAAGTAAATATTTCGGGTCTGGTATTACTTCTAATTTGACAAAATTGTTATCTTCCTGTCCCAATAGTTTCGCCATTTCTCGCCCCAAACGAGCCACACGAATGGCATCTTCTGCGGTTTCACAGCCGGCAGTATTGGGCAACATCCAAATTTTTGTCCAATCTAAGGCTTCGGCTAAACCTT
>REBL01000082.1 GCA_007692755.1 Nodularia sp. (in: cyanobacteria)
AATATCACAAAGCTGGTCAAGTTTTAGCCAGTGATGAAATTAACGAAGAATGGGCTGATGTTCGCATTGATTTCACCACAGCCGATGGAAACATTAGCAGTGCATATCAAGCGAGGGTGGAGATGAAAGGCTCAGTTATGACAGCCTGGAAATCAGGAGCAAATCCTACGTTAGAGGAAGTCAAGCAGTATCAAGTCCGTAATTTAGTGAAATTGGCATGATCAACATTGGACACGCGCAGCTTTTATAACTTCTGCAACCTCTAATTCCAGTGCTTGTGCTACCTGCTCCAAAGTTAACCCCAACTTCAATAACCGAGGTACTGCTTCAAGTTTACCTTCAACGCACCCCTCACGCTTTCCGTCTTCCAAGCCTTCTTGGTAAACCCTGGTTTGTTTCAAATCGCCTAATGCTAACATTGCTCGAATCTGATAATTACTACTTTTGTTACTTAGTTATAGCGTTTCTCAGTTGAGTAGGTACTTGAACCCCAGCCCAACAGCCTCCGGTGCAAAAGAAAAAGGGATTATGACATACCTTTTATGATTAGCGCTCTTTTATGACTTTCGTCGGATAAAAATCATCCACCCTTATTTTCAAAGAGTTTGATGAATTTAGGCGTAGGTTGGGTAGAGGAACGTTCACGTAGTGTGCCGAAGGCATAACCCAACAAAACCACGGATTGTTCGGTTTCGCAAAGCCTTAACCCAACCTACGAATATTTTATTTTTTCAGAGTCATAAAAGAGCGTTAGGAACGGCTATAGCTATGCCGTCAGGCTGATTGCGTAGCTTTTCTAACTTCTGCAACCTCTAATTCCAGTGCTTGTGCTACCTGTTCCAAAGTTAACCCCAACTTCAATAACCGAGGTACTGCTTCGAGTTTACCTTCGAGTTTACCTTCGAGTTTACCTTCGAGTTTACCTTCGAGTTTACCCTCAACGCGCCCCTTACGCTCTCCGTCTTCCAAGCCTTCTTGGTAAACCTTAGTTTGTTTCAAATCGCCTAATCCTAACATTGCCTGAATCTCCGCTTGACTCTTGTGAGGAAACTTGTAAACAATGATTGTCTCTATTAATTCTACTAATTTTCTCTTGACTTGTTCATCCGGAACTTGTCTACTCCTCTCAATTAAACTCCGAGCTTTTACACTGGCTTGTTCTGGTGGTTCTACTACCAACGTGAGAGTTCCTAAACCAATTGATTGATTAGTTAAGTCTCTCAACTCATCGAGGTAAATTACTTGCACTCGTTGACTTTCAAAAAACTCCCAATAGCGTATCGGGATACCAGGGTCGAGGCGGCGACTCATCCAAATCACAGTTCCCCGCCAATCATTACGTATTTCTGTCTTATCCAGATACATAAAAATTTCCGTGAGGAGGCGGGAATAAAGTCCGGTATCAGGTTGAAACTGAAATTCAGTGAAATGAATCGGACGTTCTAAATCTGGTTGTTTGGGTAAAAATGCCCCATCAATCCGAAAAGCCGTTTGCTTGACTTCTACTGATAAAAATTCATAAGCTTCCGCTTCTACTGGAGATTGACCTAGCAATTCAAAGAAAACGCCAGGAAACGTTTTGAACAATCGATAAAGAATTGAATCAGTTTTCACGCACTCAAAAAAGCTACATAAGTAAATTACTATATCAAAATATATTCTCATTAAATAGGCATAATTAAGCGTAAAATATGAAAATCGGACTACGGCAATACTGGAATTTACTGGTTGATTATCTCCAACCCCAAAAGGGGAGAGCAATCAAGTTTGCGATCGCACTCCTGGCCAGCATCGGTCTACAATTAGTCAACCCGCAAATTCTCCGCTACTTCATTGACACAGCCGTAGCTGGTGGTTCTGGGCAGAACTTACTCCTAGCCGCTCTCCTATTTTTAGGTGTAGCTTTAATCACCCAACTGATTACAATCGCTGCCACCTACTACGGTGAAAACGTCGCTTGGAGAGCCACCAACGCCTTACGTGCTGACTTAGTTGAGCATTGTTTGCAACTAGACTTATCCTTTCATAAATTCTCCACACCGGGTGAATTACTAGAGAAAGTAGATGGTGATGTTCACACTCTTTCGCAATTCTTCTCTAATTTCACCGTTTATATCTTGGGCAATTTGTTATTAATGTCCGGTGTCATTGTAGTTTTATTTGCCGAAGATTGGCGGGCTGGGATTGCGATCGCCTTTTTTAGCCTCACAGCATTAGGAACTTTAATACGTCTGCGTTCCATAGCCGTTCCCTATTGGAGAACCTATCGTCAAATTAGCGCTGATTTCTTTGGTTTTATCGGGGAACAACTAGCCGGTATGGAAGACGTGCGCGCCAATGGTGCTAAAAGCTATGTCATGCAACGCTTCCACAAAATTTTGCAAGGCTGGCTACCCATCTATCACAAAGCCCGTTTTGCCAGTACAATACTTTGGGGGACAACAAACGGTATCTTTACATTAGGAACTGCGATCGCCTTAACCGTCGGTGCTTACCTTTGGAATCAAAATATTATTACCATCGGCACAGTATATTTACTATACTACTACACCAACTTACTCAGCGAACCGATAGAACAAATTCGCAACCAATTTGAAGTCCTCCAACAAGCAGAAGCCAGTATTTACCGCATTCAAGATTTACTGCAAGTCAAATCCCAACTCAGTGCAGGAGGCGAACAAAGACTTCCCCAAGGCGCACTTTCCGTAACTTTTGACCACGTTGACTTTAGCTACAATGACCGGAAATCGGAACAGGGAGATTTGGTACTGCAAGACATATCCTTTAATTTACCTGCTGGACAATTACTAGGATTACTTGGTCGTACAGGTAGCGGTAAATCTTCCCTAGCACGGTTATTACTGAGATTGTATGACCCAAAATCAGGTTCTATTCGCTTGGGAGGTGTGCCAATTAACGAAACCCTGATCACAGACTTACCTCAAAAAGTGGGATTAGTCACCCAGGATGTACAACTATTTCAAACAACCGTCAGAAATAACCTCACCTTTTTCAACTCAGACATTAGCGACGAACGCATCTATGAAACCTTAGAAATATTGGGACTATCACAATGGTTGCATTCATTATCCCAAGGCTTAGATACAAACTTAGGGCCAGATAGTAGCGGCTTATCTGCCGGACAAGCGCAGTTACTCGCCTTTACGCGCGTATTTCTCAAAGACCCTGGTTTAGTCATATTAGATGAAGCCTCCTCACGCCTCGACCCCATGACCGAGAAACTGATTGAAAAAGCCGTTGATAAATTACTAACTGGGCGTACAGGGATTATTATTGCCCATCGTTTAGCCACAGTAGAAAAAGCAAATCAAATATTAATTTTAGACCAAAGTCGAGTTATTGAATATGGGCAACGAGAAGAATTACTTAAAAATCCTGAATCACGTTTTGCCCAGTTATTACAAACTGGCTTAACCGATTTATTAACCTAAGACAATTGAAATGATTTTTCTATTATAGGACTTACGCACAAATTACGGAATCACGTTCGCGGAGCGTGCCGGAGGCATACCACTCCAGACGCAGAGAACACAGAGGAATAAGGGTTTGAGAGAGTTTTTGCGTAAGTCCTATATTATTCACGTAAAAACCAAAATTTCTGCTCCCTCTAATTACGAAAAAGAGGGCTGGGGTGAGGCTCTAAAAATTACAAATTACAAATTACAAATTACAAATTATCATGGTGAGAACAAAAAAGCGCAAACATTGGGAATTATTATGGCAACTTATGCGCTATGCTCCAAAACTATACACAATTGATTCCTGCTTCTGGATTTTAATTATGGGCTTACCCGCCCTACCTGGATTAATTATTCGGGAATTCTTTAATAGTTTGACTAATGAGGCACAATTTGGATTGTCACCTCTAGCTTTAATTGCGTTATTACTAGCACTAAATTTAGGACAAATTGCCGCTTTATTTGCCGGGCGGATTACCAAAACACAGTACCGTTTTACTATGCGGTCATTACTACGGCATAATTTACTAGACCGCCTTTTCAAGAATCCTACAGCACAGCCAATGGTTGTGACAAAAGAGGCGGAAACGAATATATCTCAGGGCGAAATAATCAGTTATTTTCGTGATGATGCTGAACAAATAGAAGAAAACGTAGCATTATTCTCACAAGTTGTAGGACAAGGAATATTTGCTGTTATTTCTTTAATTATTTTATTAACTATCAATTTGCAGATGACGCTGTTTGTATTTCTGCCCTTAGTAGGGATGATAGTAATTGTTCGCCAAGCAGAAACGCGGATTAAACATTATAGAAAAGCCAGCCGCCAAGCCACTGAAAAGGTAACAGGGATTTTAGGTGAAATATTTGGTTCAGTTCAAGCAATTAAGGTGGCTGGTGCAGAAGAAAATGTACTGAATTATTTTCGTACCTTAAATGAACAACGCCGCCAATTGATGATTAAGGATAGTTTGTTTAACGCTATTCTCAATTCTCTGTTTCAAAATATGGTAAGTCTGGGGACAGGGATAATTCTGCTGCTGGCTTCTCAATTAATGCAGAGTCAGGTTGGTCAGTTAACAGTGGGTGATTTTGCTTTATTTATCTATAATCTCTCTTTTGTGACTGGTTTTTTTAACTATCTAGGTAACTTCATGGCGTTGTCTAAGCACACAGAAGTATCTTTTGAAAGGATGCTTAGTTTACTATCTGGTGCATCAGCAGATACATTAGTAGCCCCCAATCAACTTTATCTGAATGACCTGAATGGTCGCCAGAAAGATTTACCCACAATAGAACAACCTTTGAGAAATGAGAGAGATAATCTTCAATCTTTGAGAGTTTCTCATCTCACTTATATTTATCCTGGTACTAACCAAGGAGTTACAGATATTAGCTTTGAAATTCAGCGCGGTAGTTTGACTGTGATTACTGGTCAGGTGGGTTCTGGTAAAAGTACATTACTGCGGCTATTATTAGGATTATTACCTAAACAAATCGGGGAAATTTACTGGAATGGAAATATTGTAGAAAACCCCGCTAGTTTCTTTGTTCCACCTCGCAGTGCTTATACTCCCCAAATACCGCAATTATTTAGCTATACCCTGCGGGAAAATATTTTGTTGGGTTTGTCTAAAAATGAAACAGATATCGCCACAGCGTTAAATATGGCTGTATTTGAACAAGATTTAGCCACTATGAATGAAAACTTAGAAACATTAGTTGGTTCTAAAGGTGTACGGCTTTCCGGTGGACAAATGCAACGAGTAGCAGCAGCGCGAATGTTTATCCGTCAACCGGAATTATTAGTATTTGATGACCTTTCCAGCGCCTTGGATGTGGAGACAGAATTGGCGTTGTGGTCGCGGATATTTGTTAATAGTACAGAACAGGGAAAAAATCCTTGGACACCGACTTGTCTTGTGGTTTCTCATCGCCCTTCTGTGTTGCGTCGTGCTGACCAGATTATTGTGATGAAAGCAGGTAAAATGGAATTTCAATGAATGTTTGCTCAGATGTTTACCCATAAAAAAGCAAATTAATTACTTCAACAATTTCCACACCAAAGTCAGAAGTATTGTTATTAATCAATTCTGTACTTTAGTGCTTTATCCTGATAAATGTCTGTTTTTGCTAATCTAAATATACCATTTAAATTACAGCACTTCCCCGTGTTATGAGGTACGCAAGCGGTCAAGATGCCTACACCATAAGAGTTTCATTATTCAAGCTTGTACCTCCTAACGGCGAAATACGCTGTAATTTGTGACGCACACCAAGTTTTAGAGTTTATACTCAATCTGGATTATGGATAACTTCAAAACCTTAAAAGCCAAATTAAATGCTCAAGGTTATCGATTAACCCCTCAACGCCAATTAATTTTTGAGATTTTTCAAACTCTGCCAACAGGTAGTCATGTGAGTGCAGAATCAGTACATTTGTTGCTGGTTGAACGTGGGGAAGCAATAAGTTTATCTACCGTTTATCGTATCCTCAAAATTATGACTAATATGAGGATTATCCGAGAAGTAGAATTGGCACAGAAACAAAAACATTATGAACTCAATACCATCTCTACCCATCATCATCTTGTGTGTGTTCAATGTCATCAGATTATTGAGTTTGAAAATAACTCTATTGTTCAACAAGGCTTAAAACAAGTAGAAAAAATGGGATTGCAACTAATTGACTGTAAATTCACACTGCAAACTATTTGTCCAGAAGCTCTACAGAGGGGATGGCCAACAATATCTAGTAATTGGGTATGTCCTCGACTTATCAAAGCAGAAAAAGGCAAAATTTCCAAACATCAGCAACTAGATTTAAACACCGATATCAAAGAAAAACCTGAGTGCCGCATAGAGTTAAAAGAACAATGTATTGTAGTTTACACACCCCACGATGAGATTGGCAATTGTCAACACAGAGCTAAGTTGATTCCAGGATGGCGTTTTTCAAGAACAGATAAAACCTGGCATTTTCCTCTAGAAAAAGCTTCAGAGGTAATAAATCTTTTTCCTGGATATGAAGTTGACCCCAAAATACTTGATAATTAAAAAATAATTACTTCTCAGATGACAAACCCTGAGACTTGCGAAACTCGCGCACAACAGTTTTAATATCTTGTAATTCACCTTCAACTAAATTATTTAACTCCCGCATTTCATCGGCTGTAATTTGTCCAGCAAGTTGATTTATCGCTACTCTTAATTGCGGATATTTCTCTAAACTTTCCTTACGGACAATGGGCGCAGCTTCATAAGGTGGAAAATACTGTTTATCATCCTCAAGTACCACCAATCCCAGGCGGGAGATTTGCCCATCTGTAGAATTACCTGCTACCATATCCACTTGTTTTTGAATCAACGCCCGATATATTAAACCCAAGTCCATAATGAGGGGAGGTCTAGCAAAACGTAAATTGTAGGTTTTTGCTAATCCGGGAAAACCATCTTCCCGTTCTAAAAATTCGTAGCCGAACCCACCGCGCCATTGAGGTGTATATTTAGCAGCTTCTGAGAGAGTTTGAATATTAAAACGTCTAGCATCTTCACCACGAATAATCATGGCGAAAGTATTTTCAAACCCTAAACTAGGCATAACTTCTAAATTAAACTGTTCTGCATAAGCCTGTTTTAATTTTTCGTAAACTACTTGGGAATCATCAATTTTTTCTTGTTTGAGAATCCCAGTAAAAGCTGTACCTGTATACTCAATATAAGCATCAATTTGTCCGGCAAGAATGGCGCTATGGCAGACGAAAGTACCACCTAAACGGGGACGGCGAGTTACTGTTAAATCAGTAGTATCTTCGATTTGCTGTGCTAACAGTTCACCTAAAATGTCTTGTTCGGTAAAATCTTTAGAAGCCACGACAATATCACCAGCACCGCTATTAGTAGCATTAAAATTACAACTAGCGATCGCTATGGCTAAGACAAAGCTTAGTAAACACAAACCCAATAATCTTTTCATGATTTCCTATTGATTAAAACTCTCGCATTGATGATATAATTTGCTAAAGTTTTAATGTTTAAATTTTAACTCTTAATCTTTTTTCTAGCCAACCAATACCCAAGTCAGCAAGTAACGCAATCAACGCCGCCGGCACTGCACCAGCTAAAATTAATTGATTATTTACTACAGCAATTCCGCGAAAAATAAACACGCCTAAACCACCAGCCCCAATAGCCGCCGCGATAGTCGCAATTCCTATGGAAATCACTGTTGCTACCCGCACACCTGCCAAAATTACCCCCATTGCTAAGGGAATTTCTACTTGTAACAACAATTGTTGATCTGTCATTCCCATACCTCGCCCAGCTTCCCGAATCGCTGCATCTACCCCAGTTATCCCCGTGTAAGTGTTGCGGATTATGGGCAGAAAGGAATATAAAGTCAGGGCGAAAATTGCTGGTACAACCCCAATCCCGCCAATTATCGGCACTGGAATCAGTAACCCAAATAATGCCAAGCTGGGGATAGTTTGCAGAATATTGGCAATACCGAGAATGGGCTGACGCAGGTGAGTTTTGCGGGTGATTAAAATACCTAAAGGAATACCAATGAGTGTAGCAGTGGCGATCGCAATACTCACCATAAATAAGTGTTCTAGAGTATGGCGCAGGATTTCTGGGGCGTACTTAATCAGAAAAAAGTCTCTCATAAACTCTGTTCCAGTGATTGCAGACATTGGAGAAAAGCTAGACTTTCTGGATGTTTAGATTCCTTAAATTCATCCTTTGTCCCTAATACTACCAATTCTCCCCCACACATTAACCCAATTCGGGAAGCTAAAACAAAGGCTTCTTGAATATCATGGGTGACAAACACCACAGTTTTGTTTAATTCCTGCTGTAAGCGGCGAAATTCCTCTTGCAGTTCTAAGCGGGTAATGGGATCGAGTGCGCCAAAAGGTTCATCCATTAATAATACTGGAGGATCGGCGGCTAATGCCCTAGCTACACCGACTCGTTGCTTTTGTCCTCCCGAAAGTTCATGAGGATAACGCGTTGCAAATTGTGCAGGTTCTAAGCCTACCATCTGCAATAATTCAGAAACCCGCATTTTAATTTGTTTAGATGACCAACCGAGCAAAGTCGGCACTAAACCCACATTACGTTCTACACTAAAATGGGGAAATAAACCAGTTTCTTGAATCACATAACCAATTTTACGCCGCAATTTAATTTCGTCCCATTCAGTTGTGGGAATGCCATCAAATAATACTTCACCTTGGGTAGGAGTGAAGAGGCGATTGATTAACTTCATTGTAGTAGTTTTACCGCTGCCACTACGACCGAGTAAGACTAAAGCTTCTCCCTGGCTAATGGAGAAATTGAGATGAGATACTAAAGGGCGATGGTTGCGGCTAAATGTCACATCGCGGAATTCCACAGCAATTGGCTTTTGTTGTTGCATATTAAGTTGATTTTTGCAGATACTTATTTAATATTTATGCCCAAAGTTCAAGTTAACGGCATTGATTTGTTCTACGACATCAAAGGACAGGGAGAACCTTTATTATTAATTGCTGGTTTCTTATGCGATCACTCCTATTGGTCGTTAATCATGCCATCGCTCGTTGCCCAATATCAAGTTATTCGTCTGGATAATCGCGGTATGGGGCGCAGTTCTGCCCCGGATAATCCTTATACTATTCAGCAGATGGCGCAGGATGTGGTTGCTTTACTTGATCATATCGGTATTGATCAGGTAAATGTTATAGGTCATTCGATGGGTGGTCAGATTGCCCAAGAACTAGTATTGGCGCACCCTGGAAGGGTAAAAAGTCTAATTTTGCTTTCTAGTCTGGCTAAGGGTGATGGTAGATTCAATCATGTGATTTCAACATGGGGCGACCTCCCCGGTCATATAGACCTGAAACTTTATGAAAAAGTCGTATTTCCCTGGATATTTACCGATGAGTTTTATAATATTCCGGGCATGGTAGAACAATTAATCGAGTGGGCAGTTAACTATCCTTTTGCACCAGCTACACATACACTCTATGATCAGAGTAGAGCTATCCTGGGCTGTGATACACAAGACAGACTGCATAACATTCACTGTCCCACTTTGATTTTAGTTGGTAGACAAGATATTCTCACCCCAGTTAAGTTTTCTCAACAACTAGCGCAAGGTATTCCCCAGGCTGAACTGGTAGTGATTGACCGTGGTGGTCATGGCTTTTTGATTGAGTCCTCGGATACAGTCATTTCCGTTGTGCTGAAGTTTTTAGGCAAATTGGATTTTAGTTAATGTGGGTAGGTGCGATAATAGTGGCTTATGATTATAGTTAGGCATTGGTCACCCTATTAATCCTCAAGGATACCAATTATAGAATTATGACAGACTTTAGAGAACTGCAAGAATGGGAAAAAGCCCACGAACTAACAGTTGCAGTCTATGAAATTACTAAAACCTTTCCAGAAGAGGAATTACAGGGGCTAACGCAACAAATTCGTTTAGCTTGTGCGACTATTCCCATTAAGATAGCTCAGGGATGCGATCGCGATGACTATGAAATGCAACTGGATTTTCTGGAAATGGCGCGGGATGCAGTAATTGAGGTGGAATATTACCTGCTGCTTTGCTGTGACTTGAAGATGCTGGACTCGTCTGATTACGATCATTTAATCAGTGACGTGGTGGAAGTCAAGGAACTGCTAGCATCTTACATTGATAAGCAAAGTCACAATTTTGATGAATAGTCGGGTTCTCTATCTCCTCCCCCAACACCTGCAAATCATCTGCACTCATGCTCAAAACACCTACCCAGACGAATGCTGTGGACTCATTCTCGGTCATCTGGGTAGGGAGGGCAAAACTGTTATGGAAATAATGCCCACAGAAAACGCCTGGAATAGCCAAGCTGATGATTTTCCAGGTGAACTCACAGTAAAGACTATCAGAAGCCGATATGCGATTGCTCCCCCAGTTATGTTACACGCCCAAAAAGCCGCACGCGATCAAGACTGGAACATTATCGGTATATACCACTCACATCCTGACAATTGCGCTACACCTTCAGAGTGCGATCGCCGATATGCTTGGGCCGAATACTCGTATATAATAGTTTCCGTCCAAAAAGGTAAAACTCCTACAGTCAAAAGTTGGATTCTTGATGATCATCACCAGTTCCAACCAGAGACAATTGAAAACATAATTTAAAAATATCGTTTTTCGATAAGATCAATATTCCTCGCTGATCTACCTAACTTTTATGCTCAATCCCAATCTGGAGCAAATCCAGTTGACCAAAGACGATTATGAACGCTACTCTCGCCATCTGATTTTGCCAGAAATTGGACTAGAAGGACAGAAGCGTTTAAAAGCTGCTAGCGTGTTGTGTATTGGTACTGGGGGACTAGGTTCGCCATTACTCTTATATCTTGCCGCCGCAGGTATCGGACGCATTGGTATTGTAGATTTCGATATCGTCGATACTTCCAATCTGCAACGCCAAGTCATTCACAGTACATCCTGGGTGGGTAAACCCAAAATTGAGTCAGCAAAAAACCGGATTCACGAAATTAACCCCCATTGTCAGGTTGACTTATACGAAACTCGCCTGAGTGCAGACAACGCCCTAGATATCATTAAACCTTACGATATCGTTGTGGATGGAACGGATAACTTCCCCACCAGATACCTCGTAAATGACGCTTGCGTATTGCTGGATAAGCCCAACGTCTACGGTTCCATTTTCCGCTTTGAAGGGCAAGCCACGGTCTTTAACTACGAAGGTGGGCCAAACTATCGTGACTTATACCCAGAACCACCACCACCAGGAATGGTTCCTTCCTGTGCAGAAGGTGGCGTACTCGGTATTTTGCCAGGAATGATTGGCATTATTCAGGCTACAGAAACAGTGAAAATCATCACAGGCAAGGGTAATACCTTAAGTGGAAGATTACTGTTGTATGATGCCTTAGAAATGAAATTCCGGGAATTGAAACTGCGTCCTAATCCCATTCGTCCAGTTATAGAAAAGCTGATAGACTACGAACAATTCTGCGGAATTCCGCAAGCTAAGGCAGAGGAGGCAAAACAGCAGATGGAAATGTCAGAAATGACCGTTAAGGAATTGAAAGAATTACTGGATAGCGGCGCAAAGGATTTTGTGCTGTTGGATGTCCGTAATCCTCATGAATACGAAATTGCTAAAATCCCTGGTTCTGTATTAATCCCCTTACCGGATATTGAAACCGGCGACGGGGTAGCCAAGGTCAAAGAAATCCTCAATGGTCACCGCTTGATTGCTCATTGTAAGCTGGGCGGACGGTCTGCCAAGGCTTTGGGAATCCTCAAGGAAGCGGGGATTGAGGGGACGAATGTTAAAGGCGGAATTAACGCCTGGAGTAAGGAAATAGATCCTTCAGTTCCAGAATATTAAAATGCTTTAGCAGATTGACACTCCCCCGTTTAGAAAACGGGGGATTCTTGGGTCAAAAGGGAGCTATTGCTTAACCCCTCGCCAAGCATCTTGACCGTATGCCCTACGGCTGCAAGTCCACGCTGCATCACCACCATAGCGGCTGCAACGTCTCTATCTGTTTCAAATCCACACTCATGACAACGATGTACTCGCTCGGATAAGTCTTTTTTGCCTGTGTGGTTGTTGCAGTTTGGACAGGTTTGGCTTGTACCATCAGGATTAACCTTGGCAAAATAAACCCCACGCTGACAACACACCCATTCCAAGATAGAAAGAAATTCACCAAAGCCAGCATCTAAGGTATGTTTTGAAAACATTCCCTGAGCCATTGCTTTAAAGTTCAAATCTTCGGCAAATATCATTCCGCCTTTGTCACAGAGATAATGCGCCAACTTGAAGTGAAAATCTTTACGAGTGTTGTGAATGTGTTCATGTAGTCGAGATACCTTGTGTTGAGCTTTGCGCCAGTTATTTGACCCTAATTTCTTGCGACTAGCTCTTTGTTGCAGCAATCGCAGCTTGCCTTGAAGATCCACAAAAAATCTAGGTCTAGGGATTTGCTCACCACCTGATGTAGCCAAGAAACTCTTTAATCCCAAGTCAATACCCACTGGATAGCCATGAGGCGCAAAACTGGGAACATTCACATCTGCTTGCAGCGTGAGCATCACATACCATCCTGAAGCCTTCTTTACCACTTGAGCTTGTTTTGCAACAAACCCATCTGGAATAGGTCGGGATAATTGCATTTTTACCCATCCCACACCAGGAAGTTTGACTCTGCTACCTTGAATTGGATTAACACCCAATTGTGGAAATAGCATTGAACGCATTCTTCCTTGCTTTTTAAACCTGGGGAAGCCTCTGCCTGATTCCCACATCCCAATAAATGCTTTTTCTACTCGCCTCAATACCTGTTGCAACATCTGAGAATGGGCTGCATTGAGATCAGGGTGAGTTTTTCTGGCTTGAGTTAAAGCTTTACATTGAGATGCAAATGTTGGACGGGGTGTATCCGCTCTAATGATGTACTCACTTTTTATACTGCAAGCATCAATTCTGCATGACCTTGAGTTATACCAATCCTTCCTTTGGGCTAACGCAAAATTCCAAACCCTACGAGATGTTTCTAGCCATGCGTCGTAGGTTTGGAATTGCTGCTTATTTAGTTTTAGACGATAGGCATAAGTTAGGTTTAGCATACACATAGTATATCTTAAAAACAGAGATACTGTTTTTAAAGCCAAATAAATTTGGCTTATTCGCTTATATCCCCCGGTTAAAAACCTATCCATTACCCGGATCTTTCTTAACATTTGCGAGAGCGATGGGCAAAGCCCCGCCTCCGGCGATCGCTCACCAAATTGCAAAGCCTTAAACCTACGTTGTCCATTCTCAATAAAAGTAAATTTTTAGCGAGAATAGTAAGAGCTGATTTGTCAATTCAGTAATAAAGGTAAGTCCTTATGACCCTTGCGAAATAAAGGTTTCACGATTGTTAAGAATTTTGTGGGTAATGGATAGGTTAAAAACACGGGGGTTTTACGCATTACGACTCGTAACGCAGAGATTCCACGTTTATTCTCTGCGCCTCTGTATTCACGGCTAAAATAGTGCATTATGTTTCTCTTGTGGAACAGGCATACTTCTCTACGAGACGCTACGCGGTAAGCGTAGCTATGCCGTAGGCTTTACGACAAGCTCAGTACAAGTCTTGCCTGTTATGGGCGGGCTAGAAGCCCACCCCACAATAGTTTTATCTATTGCAACATTTTAGGCGTGTCAGTCCACTACGTGTCTGTAAGTGCAAAGCGCAGGCTACGCCAACAAAAATCAAATAATCAAATAGTAGTCCTATATTAGATAATTAAACAAACCACCAGGAAATAACAATGGATGATTTTTTGTTTTTAACCCGTGTATTCCCATCAGTTGATATTTTTTTAGGATTGAAACCAGCTTTAAAAAGAAATACAAAAGGTAAAACAATTTTTAGTTGTTTTGATGTTGATGACAATTTAGTAGCTAGTCGGGTATTAAAAGAAGCAAGAGGTCTAAAAAAACTAGCGGTTCCTTCAATAACTCATAAGATACATATTAAATCATTCAATGAAGATTACTATCTTGCGGATGTCAAATTAATGATTGAGGACTGTATTAAAGATAAAATTGCCTACGTTAAAAGAGATTATGGCTTAACACCTGAAGAATATTATCAAGAAATACTGGAAACTCGTGCAAAAGCAAATTTAATTAAAGAGGGGGCTGTAAAAATTGATCAGTCCGATTTTTCAGACGGTGAGGAAATTGAAGTTAAGAGTGAGTAGATCAAAGCAGCTTCTACAAGAATTACCGACTATTTGCAATTAATGTGGGGTCTTGTCAGCTTTTGGTGATCATAGGCAGAGGGCAGCAGCCGCCCAATTGCTCTATTGAAAGACGCAAAGACCGAAACCTTAGCAGAATGTTTAAAAGCTCACCCCGGAGCTAGGACAGATTATCATCCTGAACATGAAGCCCTTGTTGCCGTTTTATAATGAAAGGATGCAAAAGCTTACCATTACCCGACCTGACGATTGGCATCTGCATCTGCGCGACGGTGCAGCACTGAAAGCGGTTCTGCCCTACACGGTGCGTCAGTTCGCCCGCGCGATTATCATGCCGAACTTGAAACCCCCTATCCGCTCAGTGGCAGATGCGGCAGCCTATCGCGATCGCATCCTCGCCGCCATTCCAGAGGGGCAACAATTTGAGCCATTGATGACGCTCTACCTCACCGACAACACCAGCCCCGACGACATTCTCCGGGCGAAAGAATCCCAGTTTATCAAAGCGGTCAAGTACTACCCAGCCGGTGCAACGACCAACTCAGACTCCGGTGTGACGGATATTCGGAAGTGCGATCGCGTCTTTGAAGCGATGCAGCAGGTGGATATGCCGTTATTACTCCACGGGGAAGTGACCGATAACGATGTTGATACGTTTGATCGCGAGAAGGTGTTTATCGAGCGACATCTAATCCCCCTCAAGCAGCGATTTCCCAACCTGCGGGTGGTGCTTGAGCATATCACCACCTCCGATGCGGTGCAGTATGTCCTGTCTGCCAACACCATCGCGGCCACAATTACGCCACAACATTTGTTGTTTAACCGTAATGCCATGTTCAAAGGCGGCCTTCGCCCCCATTTTTATTGCCTGCCCATTTTGAAACGGGAGGAGCATCGTCAGGCTTTGTTGCAAGCGGCAACATCGGGGAATCCGAAGTTTTTTCTAGGTACCGATAGCGCTCCCCATACCCGTACCAGCAAAGAAAGTTCCTGTGGCTGCGCGGGATGCTTTTCGGCTCTGCACGCCATTGAGTTGTATGCCGAAGCATTTGAAAGCCTGAAAGCCCTGGATAAACTGGAGGCGTTCGCTAGCTTCTATGGCCCAGATTTTTATCAACTGCCGCGTAATACCGAGCGAATTACCTTGTCCAAAACGACTTGGCGCGTTCCTGATGAAGTTCCATTTATGGAATCTGGGCTTGTACCTTTGGGGGCGGGGCAGGAAATGACATGGCAAATGTTATGACATTTGCATTGTACATCAACCGTTGTGGAATTCTGTCGGTTAGCTTAGGCCAACGAGGGGGAATGATCACCAAAATCTGACAAGAGCCTTAATGTGCTTTCCCTGCGCCCAAATATAGTTCACCTACTTTGGGATTATGCAATAATTCTTGACCAGGGCCTGATATAGCATCGCGTCCAGATTCAAGTACATAACCACGGTCAGCCATTTCTAAGGCTTTGCGGGCGTTTTGTTCTACTAAGACAATTGCTGTACCTGTTTGATTAATTTGTTTAATTTGCTCGAAGACTTGCGTTACCAGGATGGGGGATAATGCCGCAGAAGGTTCATCCAATAGTAGTAAACTAGGTTCCAACATCAAAGCTTTGCCCATAGCTAACATCTGACGTTCCCCACCTGATAGCGTACCAGCACGTTGACGACGGCGATCGCTCAATCTCGGAAACATGGTGAAAATTTTATCTTTCAGGGGTTTTAGGGGAACATCGCGCACAAAAGCCCCCATTTCTAGATTTTCTTCAACACTCAGGGAAGCAAAAACATTGGTTAGCTGTGGGACATAGGACATTCCCTTTCTGACGATTTGATTGGACTTTAACCCAGCAATATTTTCCTTTTTAAAGGTAATTGTGCCTGTGTGAGGAGTTAACAGCCCAAAAATGGTTTTGGCTAAGGTGGATTTACCCGCACCGTTGGGGCCAATCACTGTTACCAATTCGCCGGGTTGAACACAAAAATTTACCCCTTTGAGAATATCTATATCTTTGCTGTATCCAGCGTGGACATCTTTAACTTCTAGTAAATAGTCATTAGTCATTAGTCATTAGTCATTAGTCGTTAGTCATTAGTCATTAGTCATTAGTCATTAGTCATTAGTCGTTAGTCATTAGTCGTTAGTCAACAGTCAAGTTAACAATAACTATAGACTGTTGACTAGATAATTTTAAGGTGTTTTTTGCAATTCAGGTCGTTCTTCTGGAAGGATTGCATCTGCTACAGGGCAAACTTGGATACATATACCACAATCTATACAGGTGGCAAAATCAATCCAATACCAATCGGTTCCCTTGACATTTTTGCCTGGGCCTTCATGAATACAGGCTACTGGACAAGCATCTACGCAGTCAGCAACGCCTTCACAAACATCAGTAACAATCGTGTGTGGCATTTCTCGATTCCCTTTCTTTCGGATCAGCTATCAAACTTATACTGAGAACCTCCGGATTTAATCCGGGGGATGAAAGTTGATTGTCTAATTTATTAGACAACATCTAATGATAAAATTAAAGTGCGTATGTATAGGATGAAAAACTCCATAACAAAAAAACATACTTACGCACTTAATTAACAATCAAGTAGCCATACAGCTAGGATTAAACCTAGTCGAGGTGGGTAGGGCATTTTGACAGTGCCACAACGAATTGATTTGTTCAAGAAATTAAATAAATCAGATCGTAAACGTTGCGTAGTGGGTCTTTTAGACCCCGTAGCAACATCAGTTTAGAATCCTTCGGTTTCTAACCGAGGGAGATGTCAAATCTAGCCTAACAGGGGAATAGGCAGGGGGGCAGGGGAGAAAAAGTAATTTCCAACTCCCTACTCCCCAGTCCCTAACTAACGCAAGGATTCATTGACTATTGAACCATCGGATTTAATCCAAGCAATTTCGGCAATGCCGCGATCGCTTGCGTATTTTCTCGTAGCTTCCTCATCTCTGCCACCTAAATCCATTTCTACTCGCACCAAATCTGTAGAATCACGCAATTTTTGGGCGTGGGCAAAGGCCGCAGCTTCAACATTTGCTGTTTGAGCTACTACTAACCAGTTACTCGCTGGGGTCGATTGTGGTAATTGCTGTGTAGATAGGAGAACTTGATATAAAGCTTCGATATTCAGGACAAATCCAATACCGGGAATATCTTCGCCTTGGGGATGATATAGTCCTAAAAGCTGGTCGTAGCGACCACCACGCCCTAAAACTTTCGCTTGTGAATCTGTATCGCTGACGATTTCAAAGACTATACCAGTGTAGTAGTCTATGGTTTGAATTAAGCTCAGATCCAGAATTAAAGGAAACTCCCCTTCTGATTGTAATAACTCTACCACGGATTTGAGATTATTAACAATCTCTTGTTGCTCTGGATCTAAACCGAGACTACTGACTTTTTGCAAGACATCTGCACTGTCACCGCGCAGATCCATCATGATTCTGGCGCGATCGCGCAGTTGCTCGCTCAGGGGTAAAGTATCGATGGCAATCCGATCCAGATGAGCGATCGCATTGCGAACTGTAGCTTGGAGATTTACCGGAAAGACATCCAGGAGCGATCGCGTAATTCCCGCTTCACCTAAAATTAAATGCCAATCTTGCAAACCCAGTGCAGCTAGACAATTTCTCGCCAATAGCAGCACTTCGGCATTTGCCAACAATCCGCCTACACCTAACAACTCAACCCCAGATTGATAAAACTCTTGCTGGCGATTGTGCCTGTTTTCCCAGGTACGGCGGAAGACATTGGCATTGTAGTAGAGCCGTTGGGGATAGGTGACATCTGCCATGCGCGTAGCCACTGCACGAGCAATAGAAGCTGTCAACTCTGGACGCAATCCTAATTCTTCATCTTCACCATTTTGCAGTTGAATTACCATCTGGCGCTGAATTGCTTCTCCCGCCATCAAAGTATCCATGCGTTCCAAAGTGGAAGTGATAATCCTGTGATATCCCCAACGATGAAACACCTGCTGTAACCTATCTTCAATCCAGCGTTTTTGAGCCACATCTAAAGGTAATAAATCCCTGGCTCCCGCTGCTGGTTGATACACCATTATTTTTTATTCCCACCAAACAAACCACCAAACAAACCCCCACCTCCAGATTTATCTGGTTGATTATTTCCATCATGAGGAGGTGAAGTTACTTTCGAGCCACCAGATTGTATCCCTAAAGCCTTTTCTATTTTAGGTTTCCATGACAACGCTATTTTGTTGGTGGGATCTAATTTCAAAGCATTATCAAAATGGATTTTGGCCATCTTCACTTGATTTTGCTTTAAATATACCAAGGCAATCAAACTATGACAGTGACTATTTTTAGGTTCTAGCTTCAGAGCATCCTGTAACTCCACCTTGGCTTGACTAAATTGATTTTTGTTCATCAAACCTTCAGCACGGCGGATATACTGCTCTACAGGCGCATCTTCCTTGACTGCTGGGGGTGGTGGTGGTGGTGGTGCTGTATTTAGCTTTGGCGTACCGGAATTGCTTTTAGATTTAACCGATGGCTGTGACGAGGCGGAAGCATTGGCAGCACTCCGCATCAGATAAACTAAATTTAACTCGCTGATTTGGGATATTTTCTGTATTGATTGCTGTAACGAGTCATATTGGGTTGCAGCAATTTTAGCGATCGCAGTTCTGTAAGAATAATCAATATTAGGGGCATTCACTAGTTGTTTAGCCAAGTCGCTACTCAATTCTACTGGAGTAGATTCTTGTACTAGGTGCTTGCCTATTTGAGACACAACGATAAAGTATTCTGCACGACTGCGTTCTTTGGAAAGATGTTCATAAGCTGGGTTAACGAACTTTGATAATAATTCATTAGCCAGATGTTTATCCTCAACCGAGGTAATCACGCTGCTATCGGGGTGCAAACGACGGGCAATTTGCAGATAACGTTTACGTATGTCCTTCACATCCGCGTCAACGGGAACACACAAAATTGCGTGATGATCTATGAAATCATATTTAAACAATCCATGATCTATTTTTAAAGACATAGAGCGGTTTTGCACCAAAATAGCTTGAGCTTTTTTCTAGTTTACTGTGCTTTATCGGTAATTTGTCAGTAGCAAATAGTCAGGTATGAGTTACCAGTTCTCCTGACATCCCTCACTTCCAGCTCGACAAAGGCGGAACTTCTACCAACTCACGACTCAGCTTCTCGTGAATTTTACCATTAGTAGCCAGAATTCTACCTGATGCAATTTTGAAAGGAGTACCATCATAGGCAGTAACTTCACCCCCAGCTTCTCGTAATAAAACTACACCTGCGACCACATCCCAAGGAGAAATTCCCCGTTCCCAGTAACCATCAACACGCCCACAAGCAACATATGCCAAATCCAGGGCGGCCGAACCGCTACGCCTCACGCCTTGGGTGAGATGAGTCAGATGACAAAATTCTGCGTAGTTATTATCCGATGTTTCCCGACGGTCATAGGCAAATCCCGTTACTAGTAGGCTTTTACTCAATTCAGATATTTCGGAAACCTTGATTGCATGGCGGTTGCGCGTCGCGCCTAAGCCAGTAGCCGCCCGAAATAGCTCATCATGAAAGGGATCATAAATTACACCAACTTGCGGCACACCATTAACTAATAACCCAATGGAAACCGCAAAAGCCGAGTATTGGTGAGCGTAATTGGTTGTACCATCTAAGGGGTCAATTGCCCAGAGGTACTGATTATCTTGATTTCCTAACTTTCCTGATTCTTCCGCCAAGATAGAATGTTGGGGAAAGTGGCGATGTAAAATCTCCAAAATTACTGCTTCCGAAGCTTTATCCGCAACAGTGACTAAATCACCAGGGCGACCCTTTTCGGTAATAGCATCTTCAAGCTTACCCAAATAGCCTTGCAAAACTGCACCCGCAGCCAAAGCCGCTTCCGTAGCAATATCGAGAAAAATTTGTAAATTAGTCATTAGTCATTAGTCATTAGTCATTGGTCATTAGTCATTGGTCATTGGT
>REBL01000036.1 GCA_007692755.1 Nodularia sp. (in: cyanobacteria)
TCGGGATTGCAACGAATTTCCAGCATAAAGCCGTCTGGATCATAAAAGTATACACCTCTACCTGTAGGACGAGAAACTGGGCCATGTGCGATCGCTATGTGATTTTCTCTGAGTACTGTCACTGCTGACTCAAATAATCGCGGATCTATATCAAAGGCTAGATGGTATGCTCTGGTAAATTTCTCTTCTGGATTGGGGTCTGGTGGTGATAATTCCGGTTCCCAAAATAAATCTAAAATTGTCCCATCGGGGGTGACAAAGTTGGCGACTTTCCCTGTCGTCACAAGTTCTACTAGGGTGGCTGGGACTTCATCGCCCGTAAGTTCATGCAAACCTAAAACAGTACCGTAAAAATACCGTGAAGCTTGCATATCCTTGACGTTGAGAGCAATATGATGAACACAGCGCAGATTTCCGGATACAAGGGTGGTTTGGGGGGTAGTGCTAGATTGCATACGAGAAACTCCTGTTTTTTTGGTGATCACCGATATTCGTCGCCAATTGCTGTATCTAACGCCAACCTATTTCGGCTTGTTCAAGGACATAAGCCGCAACTTCTTGAATTTCCGGTGTTGTCAGGCGGTCTTTGTAGGCTGACATATTATTTTTCCCATTGGTAACTATAGCTGTAACTGCTTCGATACTGTCCATACCATATTTTTTCAGGGCTGGTTTTTTTAAGTTTTTACCCCGGCGAATAATGTTACCGCCGTTGATATGACACCCCGCACAATGCACGCTAAACACTTCTGCGCCATGATTTATCTCTGCTGCGATTGCGGGCGAAGTTAAATTATTATTTAATAGGAAAATTGTCAATAATAACAAGATTAATAGTCTTTGCACTCAATTACTCCTGACAACCATGTGGATGTGTACTGAAATTAACTATGGTTACAGCCCATTTTACAAAAATTTCCCATGTGCTGTAAATTCAGCCCAGAGATAAACATGATATTACACTCCTGTTGCCACAAGTTTCATAATCGCGGCAATTAATTTGTCTGTGTTCAGAGGCTTAGACAAGTGCATTTGAAACCCTGCTGCTAGTGCTTGTTGATGATGATCATCACTAGCATGGGCTGTTAAGGCGATCGCCGGCAGTTTTCCACCTGCTGCTGCGCTCAAACTTCTCACTTGATGGATAAGCATATAGCCATCCATATCCGGCATACTAATATCGCTGACTAAAATATCTGGCTGAAGCTGTGTTAAGACTTCCAAAGCTGCAAAAGCCGAAGAGACTGCGATCGCCTCAGCCCCCTCTTGCTCTAATACAAACAGCAGAAAATCTCGCGCATCAGCATCATCCTCAACAATTAAAACTTTTATACCCGCCAGAAGTAAAGAATTAACTGCTAAATCTGTGGGTATATGAGCAGAATCTAGCAGACTGGGGCTATCATCGGGACGAATCGGTAAACTAATAGTAAAAGTTGCTCCTTGTCCCTCACCCAGACTTTCTGCTTTGACCATACCGCCATGCATATCCACAATATTTCGCACAATGGCTAACCCCAGTCCTAACCCGCCAAATTTTCGGATTGAACTGCTATCTGCTTGTTGAAAGGAATCAAAAACATAAGGCAGAAAATCATAATTAATTCCCTTACCCGTATCACTAACTATAACTTGAGCATAACCATGCGCCTGTCTTAATTCCACTGCTATTTTGCCCTGATTGGGTGTAAATTTAATCGCATTAGAAAGAAGATTCCAAACCACTTGTTGCAAGCGAGTAGAATCACCCAGAATCATGCCCACATTCGGTTCAAAAATTGTAGTCACCTGAATCGATTTGGTTTCTAATGCTAACCGCATAGTATCTAATGCAGACAATATTGTAGATGACAAATTGATATTCATAATTTCCAGCGTCAATTTGCCCTGTAAAATGCGGGAAGTATCCAACAAATCCTCAATTAATTGCACTTGTAATTTAGCATTGCGCTCAATTGTCGCTAATGCTTGTAATTTTTTGGCTTGATCAAAAGTCCGGGTTTGCAATAACTTCGACCACCCCAAAATCGCATTTAATGGCGTGCGTAACTCATGAGAAAGTACCGCCAGAAATTCATCTTTAATGCGATTAGCTGTTTCGGCTTTTTCTCTAGCAATTTGTTCTAATTCCAGCAGGTACGCTCGTTCTTCATGTATTTGCTTTTGTTCGTGAATATCCGTACAAGTACCAAACCACTTAACTACATTACCTTCCTCATCTTTAAGTGGTAAGCCTCGCCCTAAGTGCCAGCGATAGCAACCATCATCAGCTCGTTGAAAGCGGTATTCAGTTTCATATAAAGTCCCATTAGAATAGGCATTTGACCACACTTGACCTACTCTTTCTACATCCTCAGGATGCAACGCTGTCAACCAACCAAAACCCATAGACTGCTCCATTGTCAGTCCCGTATATTTATACCAATTACTGTTAAAATAATCACTATTTCCCTCGGCATCAGATGTCCAGACAAGTTGGGGAATTGACTCAGCTAAATAACGGTAGCGCTCTTCACTTTGTTTGAGAACTAAGAGAATGCGCTGGCGTTCAGAAATTTCTAGCTGCAATTGCTCGTTGGTCTTAGTAATTTCCTCAGTACGAATAGCCACTAAATCTTCTAGATGATTTTGGTGTTTTATCAATTCTTGTTCTACCCGTAATCGCTCAACGATTTGTGTTTGTAGTTCTTGGTTGGCTTGTTCTAGTTGAGCCGGACTTGGAAGTGCAAGAGCTAGGGGGACTAAAGGTACAAGCTCTACGGCTGTAATTAAAGATACGATTGCCGTTACTGCTTTGATTAACCCCGACAGCCAATAAGTGGGATACCAAAGTGTCCAAACTGCCATGAAGTGAGTTGTGCCGCAAGCTAAGATAAAGCCAATAAACAGGATAAACATCCAATTAAAGGGTAAATCTTGCCGTTTGCGGACAAAGTAAAACAGTGTCGCTGGAATGGAGTAATAAGCTAGTCCTGTTACCAAATCAGATATTAAGTGTAACCAGACTAAATTTGGTTTCCATAAATAGCAGTGTCCATGCGGGATAAATTGCCCTGCTGTAAATAAATTAGTCCATAATTCTGACATAGGTATAAGTTTTTGTTAAGGTAAAATTCATGATATTAAAAATTTGCTCTGCTTCAATTATTACCTGATAAAAAATTAATGAGGCATAAAAAAATACCGCTTACCAAAAAGCGATACTTCAACTCAATACTGAGGGGAATGTTACTAAAATTACTTCACGAAAGAATGTGGATTTAATAAAATATGGAACCTCACCCCCAACCCCTCTCCTTAGCAACTATCCATTACCCACATCTTTCTTAACTTAACATGGCTGTAAAGCAGACTGTGTTGGGATGACAGAACCCCCATGAGAGGGGATGGTTGACAAACTAGACAAAACATGAAGATGAATATCTATATTGGGATGCGATCGTTAACCAGAAACATCAGATGGGGAGTGGGAATAGAGAAGTTTCCAGGTAGCGGCGATTCTCTCCACACTATACTTAGCAAGCTTTCTCTGCTTATGTTAAGTATCTTGTTGGATTGTTAAGAAAGATCCGGGTAATGGATAGCCGCAAGCGAGGAGAGGGGAAACTTTAAATATGTAAAACCAACCGCGCTATTTGCAGATAAATCAGGATTCCTGCCACATCTACCAGGGTAGCGCCTAAAGGAGCCGACATTAAAGCCGGATCAAATCCCAGAACTTGGAAGAAAAATGGCAGCATCGAACCACAGAAACTAGCTAAGACTGAAATAGTAAACAAGCTGATTCCAATCACAACTGCCACAACGGGATTATCTTGTAATAGCAGTGCTTCACCTGTTACCAACAGTCCGAGAATTGCCCCCAGAATCACGCCAGAAGCCATCTCGCGGTAAAGAACTTGTTGAACCAAAGTTTTTAACTCAGTCTTCCGGGAATTCAGCGCCCGGACAACAACTGTCGCTGTTTGTGTACTGACGTTGCCGCCGTAAGCAATCAGCAAGGGAATAAAGCTGGCAAGTACCACGACTTGTTGCAAAATATGTTCTTGACTTTTAATCACAGCCGTAGTGCTACTACTAGCAATCAGGAGAATAAATAGCCAACCTAAGCGCCGTTTCACAATTGCTAGGGGGCTATTGTCTTCATTTTCCTCTGGCGGTTCATCCTGAGTGGCTTTAGGTGTATACAGCAACTCAAATAGTTCTATGCGCTCATCAGGTGATAATTCGTCAGTAACACTTAAATCATCTTTTTTCTGAAAATCTTCTCTCAGGTGCTGTTGCACACTGGTATTTAGGGATTGGTAAACTGCGATCGCTTCATGTCTTGGTAATTTATAAAAGGCTTCCGCCTGCCAACCATAGGGAAGTTCTGTAATTTCTGCGGCTAACTCGGTTGGTTGCTGATCACTGATTATGTCTTTAGTCTCCTGGATTTCTATTTCTGGTCGCAATGATAACGGCGGAGGTTTTTCGCCTGTTGCAACGGCTTCACAGGAGTCTATCGATGAGTGATACATAGTGTGGGATGATTACTCTTTTTTCTGGTCACTAATGTCAATCATAACGAGTATTATCCCTAAATTTGCTGTTAGTTTAATTTTTATTCCCATCGGCATAAATTATGTTGAGCCGCTAGGGTTGATTAATCTGGTGGCGAGTTTTACCGAAAATTTGGGTTTAAAGCCCCGTCACTTCGACAGGTGATACAGTGAGCCTGTCGAACTGCTCAGTGCATCGC
>REBL01000099.1 GCA_007692755.1 Nodularia sp. (in: cyanobacteria)
ATATTCATTATTTATCGTTAATTGGTAATGGATTATTGATTATTGATTATTGATTATTGATTCTTGTGGTTTAGGTATCGGGGATAGAGTACCAGGGATGAAGAAGGTTTTTCCCAGTCCTAGTACCCAGTCCCTACTTCAAAAAGTTCAAAATTCCCAAATTAAAGCCTTTGGACTTTTGACCCCTCGACTTCGCTCAGGGTAGACTTTTGACTTCCGCCCTGCGATGCTAATGCAATTGCAGATTCTTGGGATCGTCAAACAAATGGATAGTATCAACAAAACGGGCTGTCTTAGACTGGTTGGAGATTACCAAACTTTGAGTCCTTGCACCACCGTTGAAGAAGCGGACACCGTTCATGAGAGTGCCAGGGGTAATACCGCAAGCAGCAAATAGAACTGTTTCACCAGAGGCTAATTCATTAGCATCGTAAACCTTATCGGGGTCATTGATGCCCATTTCCTTCAACCGGGCGAGATTTCCTTCTCTGCTTTCGCCAATCAAGCCTGTTTGCACTACGGCTGGGTCATAGATTAGTTGCCCTTGGAAATGTCCTCCCAAGCAGCGCATGGCCGCAGCTGAGATGACTCCTTCAGGTGCTGCACCGATACCCATCAAAGCGTGGATATTAGTCCCACCAAAGGCGCAGGAGATGGCAGCAGAAACGTCACCATCACTGATTAGTCGGACTCTCGCGCCAGCGGTGCGAATTTCCTTAATGAGTCCTTCGTGGCGGGGACGATCCATCACCACTACTACCAATTCTTCTATAGAACGGTTTAAGCACTCAGAGAGAATTTTCAGGTTTTCAGTAGCAGACTTGTTAATATCTACTAAACCTTTGGCTGGGGCTGGGGCTGCCAGTTTCTTCATGTAGAAGTCAGGCGCAGCAAATAAACCGCCTTTTTCGGAAATTGCCAAAACTGCCATTGAACCATTTTGACCGTAGGCAACTAAGTTTGTGCCTTCGCAAGGGTCAACAGCAATGTCAATTTCAATGAGTTCATCAGGGTTACAGAAGTTTTTCGCATCTGGTTGAGTACAAATACCCACTTCTTCCCCAATGTAGAGCATGGGAGCTTCATCGCGTTCGCCTTCACCAATCACAATGCGTCCACGCATATAGATTTTGTTCATCCGCTCCCGCATGGCTTCCACTGCTACTTGGTCAGCAATGTTCTTTTCGCCTTTGCCCATCCACTTTGAGGAAGCGATCGCTGCTTGCTCTACTACTTCAATAATCTCTAATCCAAGTGTATTTTCCACAGAGTCACCCTCTAAACTGCTTGACTTATGTCTTTTTATCTGGCTATTTCAGTCTTCAAGTCTACCAAAGGGCGGATACACGTGGGAAATACTATCTACTACGAGATGTGTTAAGTTTTGCTGCTTAATGCCAATATTTCCCACCTAATGACAATTAGAGTAATTTTTCCCCGATAAATGCCGTCAAACAATTCTAGATTTGAGATTTTAGTTCGACCCACAGATAAATCTGGGGGCTTGTACGATGAAAAAACTATTGGTCATACTTCATCTAGTTTACTAGTCCGGAATGAGTGCGATCGCCGCAATTGGTCGATATGGGAATGCTTTGTTAACTTCATCCCGGATCAACTAGGCTAGAAATAATTAACAAAACTCCATCAGAAAAATATGCTGGATTTTCTCAATCCCCTTTTGGGTCGCCATCCAGAACGCGTCAAAGCCAATGTTGAAATCTACACTTGGCAAACCTGCCCTTATTGCATCCGTGCCAAAATATTGCTGTGGTGGAAAGGTGTCAGATTCACTGAGTACAAAATCGATGGCGACGAAGCAGCTAGAGCTAAAATGTCCGAACGTGCCGATGGTCGCCGTTCAGTACCACAGATTTTTATCAATAATCAACACATTGGTGGTTGTGATGACCTTTATCAGCTAGACACAAAAGCTCAACTCGATTCGCTTTTAGCTCAACCAGCTATTTAATATTTCCTAAAATTAAGAACCTCACCTCCAACCCCTCTCCTTAGCAAGGAACCACCGTGTACACACAAATAATTGAATTGAATTACCCCAACTCTTTTTTTGTAGGGTGTGTTGTCGCGTAGCGCAACGCACCATTGTCTATTATCGGTGCGTTAAGACTAAAGTCCATAACGCACCCTACCAAATGAAAGGTTTTTGGACTTGTGTGTACACCGTATCGGGAGACTGTCAAAAACCAGAATTTGTGGACGCTGAATAAATAGCTCGTTTGTGATGCCTGAATTGCGATAGGAAAATGTTAATTGAATATCCAGAATATCTAATCCATCGACAATGGATGAGTCGCGCTATAGACTTAGCACAAATCGCCGGCGATGCCGGTGAAGTTCCCGTGGGTGCGGTGATTATTGATTCGAGTGGGAATTTGATTGCATCAGGGGAAAACCGCAAGGAACGTGACAAAGATCCCACAGCCCACGCAGAAATACTGGCTTTGCGAGCAGCTGCTAAAAGTTTACACAATTGGCGCTTAAATCAATGCACCCTGTATGTCACCCTAGAACCCTGTCCGATGTGTGCAGGTGCTATTGTGCAAGCACGTTTGGGAATGCTGATATATGGCGTGGATGATCCGAAAACTGGCGCAGTTCGGACTGTTACTAATATCCCTGATGGTGCTGCTTCTAACCATCGCCTGCGAGTTATGGGAGGGGTTTTAGAATCAACTTGTCGTCAGCAATTACAAACTTGGTTTGCCACTCGTAGACAGAAAGGTAACGGACAGAAATAAAACTGTCCAATAGCCCCAACACAATTTACAAAAGAAAAACTACCGTGTAATTAAGTCAAGGGTTAATTATATTATATTTAACGGAACAGCCAGCAGCTACCATCATGATGCAAATTTATACTTCTAAACAGACCTGCCAACCAACACCAGTTCGTACTAAAGCAAATACTAAAGTAACTCATACTAGTTCGCGGGTGTCTCCTTGGTTAAGTCCTTTATTCTATTTATTCGGGCGGCGCGTTCTTTTACCCTTATTTTTTCGCCAAATTGAAATCACCGGACAGGAAAATATTCCTTTAACTGGCCCTGTCATTTTAGCTCCTACCCATCGCTCACGTTGGGATTCATTAGTTCTGCCCTATGCGACTGGTCGCTGTGTGACAGGGCGAGACCTGCGATTTATGGTATCTATTAATGAGTGCCAAGGACTGCAAGGCTGGTTAGTTAGAAGGATGGGAGGGTTTCCTGTAGATCCTCAACGTCCATCCATTACTACTCTGCGTCATGCTGTGGAATTACTTCAACAAGGTGAAATGTTAGTTATTTATCCAGAAGGTAATATTTATCGCGATGGCCAACTTCACCCGTTAAAAGCAGGTATTGCTCGTCTGTCTTTAAGTGCTGAATCTAGTCAGCCTGGCTTGGACGTAAAAATCTTACCCGTTAGTATCAACTACAGCCAACCTTATCCTCAGTTTGGTACAGGTGTAAAAGTCAATATTGGAACCGCGATAAATGTATCAGATTACACTGTAGGTAAAGTGAAACAAAATGCCGAAAACCTGACATCAGATTTAACATTAGTTCTCCAAAAATTAAGCAATCAAGAATCAGAAATCCCGGAAACTGTTAACAGTTAATAGTCTGTTTACCAAATGATTAATAACCAATGACCAATGACCAACTATTGAGTTTTCCGACATCTTGCGGGGCATAGTCGATCAGCCATAGCTGCCAAGTTCCTCTAGCTGAAAGAGAAAGTAACTTTTTGAGCAACGAGTGCGATCGCATGGTGTATGTTGTTTGTAAATGAGTGCGGCGGCCTAAAGTCCGGTTTTGTAATAACACCTGTTGATGATTCGGAGCTATTAAATAAATTTCTAAATCGCCTAAAAAATCATGGGTGATATTAACTGTTATTTGAATATCTTTAATGGGGCTGGATTCATTAATGGCGATCGCACTTTTAATTCCCTGTTGATTATTGTCTGGAATACTTAACGAACGGGAATTCTCTCTCCTGACCTGTTTACTGGCAGATAACACAGAAGTGCGTAGTTTCTGGGCTGCTTGCACTGCCTTAGCTGCATTTACTTTGCCATACCCAAACCATTGAGAATGTCCGTTACTGTTGTAAGTCCCTTCTCGCATTCCCAATTGGGGGTCTGGATCAGAATCCACAATCTTATCAGCAGTTTCTTCGAGAATAAACTTTACTTGTTGCGCCGTTAAGTCAGGATTTGCTGACAAAACTAATGCCGCCACACCTGCGACTATGGGAGTAGCACTGGAAGTACCGCCGAAATTGTTGGTAAAATCACCAGGATCAAAACCGGCGGCTCCTATTTGGTCAGTAGTGAGAATTGCTCGTCCGAGAAGAGTACTAGCGATCGCGGGTTGTGTGTTCATAAAACCCCGACCCTGAAAGGATAATCCTGGGGGGGCATTGTTACTAGGCGCACATAAGGCAATATTCTTTCCCCAATTACTATAAGCAGCTTTCTTGTTCAAGCTAGTACAAGCCGCAATAGCAATCACATCTGGATGTATGGCGAATCCACTTAACCAATCTGTATTACCTTGCAACAAATTTCCCGGCCAATTCCGCTCAAACACAGTACCGTTAATCGGTCGGTTAGCATTTCCCGCCGCAAATAAAACTACGCAACCTTTGCCATTACGTCCTGTAGTAGCAGCCCGACTAATAGCCGCCCGTTGGCGCAAAGACAAGGGAAAATAGACCGCAGAAGCTCCCCAACTGCAAGAAATTACACTGGCTCCCTTTTCAATCGCCCAGTTGAACATATCTTCAATAGATTCATCATCTAAAAAACCAGTACTCCGAATCGGCATCAACGCACAACCAGGAGCAACTCCCACAATTCCCGTGCCATTTTCTTCGGCAATAACTAGCCCAGCACAAGCCGTTCCATGACTAGTTTCTTTCTCGCCAGGTGTAGGTAAAAAGCCATTTTTTCTTAAATCTCTAGGAGCAACAATTTTGCCACTACCTTGCAAATCTGGATGGTTCAAATCAAAAGAATCATCCACTACCGCCACAACTACAGAACGCACACCGCGAGTAATATCCCAGGCTGACTCCACAGAAATATGAGAACCTGCTACCAACTGGTTACCGCCATTGTGGTGAAGATACCATTGCTGAGGATATAGGGTATCATTGGGTCTGTAATATGGTTCACTTTTCACGAGGATATTCGGTTCAGCCGCTAACACCTCTGGAAACCTTTGTAATTGATTAGTGATTTTCAGGGGATTTTCTGTAGCTTGTTGACTCACGAGAAACACAAAAGTATCAGGAATACCCTGGACAGCTTTTTGTGTAACTAAGCCAAACCTAGCAGCGATCGCCTCAATTCTGGCAGAATCTACCCCAGAAGTAAATTGAATAGTCACTTGGTCATTCAGGTAAACGAAAGTTCCCGGATGATCTTTGATTGTGTAAACATGACCAGCGAAAGCCACATTGTCAGCAGCCCGTGCTTGGGACATCGCCGACTCTAACTGACTGGGTACAACTGTGAAAAGTTCTAAATGTGCTTGGGGAATACTTCGTTGCCAAAAGCCCCAAAGAACCTGAGATAATTGTTGGGAAGTAAATTCGGTTGTCGGACGGACGGTGAAGCGGTCTAAAACCTTTTCTAAAATTAATTCTTCACCACCGCGTTGTAAGATTATTCCCAAACTGCTTGTTGGTACGCCTGTGTTTGGAAAATCAGAGGAATTAGCGTCATCGTTCATCATGGGCGATTTTAGTTAGTTGGTATACAGAAGCAATGGGAACTCTATTACCGCAAATCTCAGTCTAAATCAGAGAAACCTCAGTATGTAACTTTGTTTTGTGAAACACGAAAACAGAGTTAAGATACCCGAAGTTTCCATTCCTTTTCTATATAGTTTTCGCACTAATTGACCCCATGAACTCTGCCGCCGTTCCTCCTTTCATTAGCCTGACTTCCTTATCGTTCATAGCAGTTTTCAGCCTGCTATCACCCGTCAATGCTCAGGTACAAAAACTACCCACCATGTATAGTCAAGTACAAATCATTGACCCCAACGATCCCAACACTCTCCGTCCTACAGCCCAAAATAATAGCGTTTTGAGTATAGCGGGAGGTCAACGGCTGATGGAAGAGGCAGATCAAGCCATTTCTGCTCAAAACTACACTTTAGCGGCTAAGAAGCTCCAAGATGCACGTCAAGTTTATAACCAATTATCTAATTTTTATCAAGAATTAAACGCTAGCTTTACAGGAATTGATACTAGAGTTTCTGATTCCCAACGTCAAAAAGCTTTAGAAACAGCCCAAAAACGTGACGAAGCCACCTATCAGTTAGCACTGGTACATCGGGCGCAAAATCAGCCAGAATTAGCCGTACCGTTGTTAGTTCAGATTATTAAAAGTCAAAACCCCACAAGAGATTTAGGCAAGAAAGCCTATCAGCAGTTATTTGAACTGGGTTTTGTAGATGCACCCTTTCCCAGACAAGGTGGTAGTTCATCCCAAAATAGATAAATTCCGTACATCTGCCAGGAAAGCCCAAATGCTAAGATGGAATCAGCTACCCAAGGTTAGTTTTACCCAGCTATCGCCTAAAAAAATCATCAAAGGCGCGTTTACCGTCAGCCAGCCCAAAACCTGAAGTTTTCATGGGCGGGAAACGGTACACTTTGCATAGCTACATCTGTTAATAATAGAAAAGTAAGTTTTTTCAGGAATTTCGATGATTAATCCGCAGCAGGTTGAGGCAATGATTCAGGCGGAAATGCCAGATGCCCAAATTCAAGTGCAAGACTTGACTGGTGGTGGAGATCACTATCAAGTGACCGTGGTTTCATCGCAGTTTGCCGATAAGGGACTGGTACAACAACACCAGTTAGTTTATGGTGCTTTGCGGCAAGCTATGTCAACTGAAGCAATTCATGCCTTGGCTGTCAAAACCTATACCCCCGAAGCTTGGCAAGCAACAGCAGCTTCTTAAAAATCAATAAGTCTCAAGTTGAACTGAAAAACTGACTATTGACATTTTGGCTATTAGCAACATAGGAAACAAAAAGTCCATGACTCCAGAAACCAAAGAAAAAATTGATAATTTGTTACAACAAAACAAAATCATGGTTTTCATGAAGGGAAACAAGCTGATGCCTCAGTGTGGTTTTTCCAACAATGTTGTGCAAATTCTCAACACCTTAGCAGTTCCTTTTGAAACCGTGGACGTTCTCGCCGACTCTGATATTCGTCAGGGTATTAAAGAATATTCCAACTGGCCGACAATTCCCCAAGTCTATATTGACGGTGAATTCGTAGGCGGTTCAGATATCCTGATTGAACTTTACCAAAAAGGCGAATTACAGCAATTAGTAGAAGTAGCACTAGCTTCCTAGTATCCGCACAGCAGCAACCATTTATTTTGCTGCTGAATTTGTGTTTTATGCTCTCAATAAATATTTATAGTAACTGCCTTTGAAAATTAGGGATATGATCACAGAACCCTATTTTTGAAGGCTTTTTTAAATAAGTCAAACAATTTTAGATTTTAGATTTTAGATTCACCTCTCGATCTTTGCAATTCGCTACACCTGGGGAGGATGTGAGTTTGTACAGCCCCACCATAAAATGCCTGAGTGCCAGTCAACAACAGAGAGAACAATCATGCTATACAAAGATACTATTCGAGAAAAGCAATTTTTAAAACTGGCAGCCCAGCGTGGAGTTTGCGTCTCTATCTTTCTACCGACCACTCCCTTAACCCAGGAAGCCCAAAATGATCGCATCGTGTTAAAAAACTTGACTAAAGATGCGATGGAGCAAGTACAAGCGATCGCCGATAAGCGACAAGTACAGGTGATGACCGGCTATCTGGAAGAACTCCAAAAAGATGACAACTTTTGGCAATTCCAAGCTTATGGGTTGGGAATATTAGTTACGCCTGAATCAATTAAAACCTATCGTCTGGCCTATGCCGTGGAAGAGGCGGCAGAAGTGAGCGATCGCTTCTATCTCAAGCCCTTGATGTCAGCCTTGCAACCGATGTCGGCTTACGTACTAGCCATTTCCCAAAAGTCGGTCAAGTTGTATGAATTTACAGCTGCCCAAAAATTAGAATTATTAGACGTGTCGGATTTGCCAGCCGATTTTAGCGCAGTCACTAAGGTCACATTACAGCGCGATCGCTCCCCCTCAGGCAAACTCCAAGGAGATGAAGGGGCAGAAACATTGCAAAGACAGTTCTTGCGAGCAGTAGAGATCGCAGTTCGCCCAGTCGTTAGCGGTAGCAATATGCCTCTGATTCTGGCAACGACCCAGGAATTTCAATCCATGTATCAATCTCTGAATAGCTACGAGATGCTAGCCGATCAAGGGGTTGATGGCAGCACGGAAGGCTTACCAGAAGAAGAAATTAGAGAAGCTATTGCTCCCATTGTCAAACAATTGCGTCAAGAACGCATTCAGCAGTGGGTTGACCTGTACTATCAGCGTCAGAGCGAATCCCGGTCAATCACGGATATGTCTACCATTGCCAAGCTTGCTAGTCGTGGTCAAGTCAGTCATCTGCTGGTCGAAGTTGATGCCGTACAGTATGGCACTCTCTCAGATATGGGTGACATAACACCTAGTGATACCCGCAGTGGCAAAACCTATGATGTGATCAATGAAATTGTGATTCGAGTCATAGAAAACGGGGGTGAAGTCTTGGGAGTGCTGACAGAAGCAGAAGCTCCTCAGGAACTCAAGCCGATGGCAGCTATACTACGCTGGGTATAGTTCTCAATTAACAGGCATACTATGGCTAACGCCACGCTACGCGGTAAGCGTAGCTATGCCGTAGGCTTTACGACAAGCTCAGTACAAGTCTTGCCTGTTACACCAGAAACATCAAGGAAAATCCCCTCATGGGAGTTGGCAAAACCAAAACAGGGTAGAGGGGAATGTTTATATAATAAAATATCTTCAAGTTTCACACCATTAAGCCCTTGACCAGGGCAAATGATATGCTATAATCATCAGCGTTGACCAAATGGTTACTTTGACATATTTTCTCGTTCTCAAGTGCGAGGATTCCTTGACGCTTGATCTGGTGGTGCTACCAAGGTAGTCTTACCATCCCTCCACGTCCCTTAAAAGTCTCCCCATGCCCTATGGCGACTAGATTCTAATTTTACTAGAAAGTTGTCCTACAAGGCTTGTACTGAGCAGTTCGACAGGCTCACTGTATCACTTGTCGAAGTGACGGGGCTTGTATGCCGTTATTGTCTGTCAGTGAACGATTGAGCAAAAGACATTAATAGTAATCAAATTGTGCCTGCGTTTGAGTTTGAGTCATAACAAAATTTGATGAATCGTACAGGTAGCGGCCAGCTTCTTCTTCTAAGCGATGAATCAGCATAGGTTCAATAGCGTTACTTTGTCGCAGCGCGGCTAAATACCCATCCAAATACATCCGCATATCGTCCGTCCGATAACCGCGATTCCATAACTCGACGAAGGCGTCAGTAATTCGTTGGTAATAGCGGATGGTTTGTGTGTCTTGGAGCATAACTGCTATATTAATCTCTTTAGAATGAGAATTGTAAATGATTCACGCTCAAATGTGAAGTGTTACTTTCACCTTCTTCGCTTCAACTCAAGGATAAGAAATCTACCGTAGGCTAGATCCTCCTGAAGGTACAATGTGATCCTATCCTATTCCATAAAAACTGGAATATGATGGTTTGGTAAGCTATTTTTATGATTCTTTGTCTAAACTCTCCGAATTGGTCAGCCAGGAAAGGGTCTAATATTCCTCGCCTACGGCGTATGTCTACAGATAGTTTGTGTTTCATTCGGGGTTTACATCCTCGTCGGAAACAGGTTTTAATTTTGAATTGTTTATTGGCGGATACGGTCATAAATTTTCACCAAATTTAATCCGACAGCACAATAAAGCTAAAATATAGCTTAAGTAAAGCTTACCCTGATGAGCGAGACTTTATTGGTCAGCTACACCCCTCTGAGGGAAGATGTTTAACCAAAAAGACCTTTTGATTAGTCTAACAAAAATTTAAGAATAAATTAAAGAATATTACTAACTCAGCTTTGGGCAAGGCATCAATGAAGGATTCTGCTGCTTTTTAGATGAGGTAATGTAAATCTAATAGCAATGGAAGTAACAAAGGCTACAAAACCTTGAGCATGGGCTTGTTACTTTAAAATTCATCGACGCTAAGGGGTTTTGCCACTGTGGGTTCGGTTTGTATTGAAATCGTTGAGGGAAATCCCCATCTAAGGTCGTTGCTGGGATGGCACTTGCAGCAGTTGGAATACCGTGTGCATCAAGCCGCCAGCATTTATCAAGCAAGGGAAGTGTTTTTGAGTCAACAACCAACACTGGTAATTCTTGATGCCGATTTGCCTGATGGTGATGGGATTGAGTTTTGCCGTTGGTTGCATCGTCAGCAACAACCTTTAATTTTAATGCTATCGGCTCGTAATAATGAAGCTGATATTGTCGCAGGTTTAAAGGCGGGGGCTGATGACTATTTAAGCAAGCCTTTCGGAATGCAGGAGTTTCTCGCTAGAGTAGAGGCGCTAATTCGCCGCAGGCGCACGCCTACTGCACCAGCTTATTTGGATTATGGCAGTTTGCAAATTGATTTAGTCCAGCGCCGAGTTCGCTTCCAAGGTGAATTCATTGATTTAACGCCGCAAGAGTTCAGTTTACTATATGTTTTGGCGCAAGCTGGAGGATTAGCGTTGAGTCGGTCGGAATTACTGCGTCGTGCTTGGCCTGATGCAATTGATAATCCCCGCACTATTGATACTCATGTTTTATCGCTACGCAAAAAAGTTGAACTTGATCCTCGTCAACCTAGTTTGATTCAAACTATCCGGAATGTGGGATATAGGTTTAACATGGAAAGTCTGAAACCTACTGTTCCGCAACCACCAGCCAAGTTGACGAAAGAAAGAATGAGTCAACAACGTTCTACAGTTACTCAAAGGAATTAAAAACACCAACGTAATTAACATTCAAAAGGCAAAATTCACTAACTAAATCCATTCCTCGGCGGCTTTATTTTCGGCTTGTATCAAGCGTTCTCGCAAGTTAATCCAATTGATTTGGGAGGCGGCTTGATTTGTGAATAATTGACCTTGCTGTAAATATAATAACCGGGTGCAGAATACCTGGGCTAAGTCAAGCTGGTTATTCACCATGACAATTGTGGTTTGGTGAGTTTGAGTTAGCTGAGTTAAGACTTGCATGACATGAGCAGATATACCAGCATCCAAGGCAGATGTTGGCTCATCTAATAATAAAACTTTTGGTTGGATAATTAAAGCACGAGCGATCGCTACTAATTGTCGCTGTCCAGTAGAAAGTTGTAATTCTGTTCTTCCTAACCATTCACTAGGAATGTGCAGTTGTTCTATCCAGTGGTCAATTCTTTGTTGAATTGTCTGTTGAGGCAAATTACGCAAAACTAAGGGATAAGCTAAAGCTTGCTGGACTGTCATTCCTAACAGCTTTGATTCTTGTAATACCAGGGTGATTTCCCGGCGTAGCTGTAGAGTCGGGATTTGGCTATATTCCTGATTTTCTAGATAAATTTTGCCTCTGGTGGGTTGATTGAGGCGGTTAATTAGCCGTAGTAATGAGGTTTTACCAGCACCGGAGGGGCCAACTATGGCAATGCGATCGCCTGGAAATACTTCAAAGGAGATATCCTGCAATATGGGGTATCCCTGAAGCTGGGCTTTCAGTTTGGCGGACAAGTTAATTTGTTCTAGTCTTAGTTGGGCTGTTGTTGTGTGATTCTCCAAAGGAACGAACCGCAAAGGACGCAAAGTACACAAAGGAAGAAGGAAGAAGGAAGAAAGAAATTGTCTGTTTGGTTAATTTATGTCTGAGATATTCCTAATGCTGTGGTGATAGTCCAAGCATCTATTAATAACAGCAGCATGGTACATCCTAACAAAATCAAGTACATCCACGGTTGTGCTAAAGGGCGTACATCTGTTGTATTGATGCCTGTTTTTGTTTCGACTATTTTCACTAATCGGGAAAATCCGGCTACCCGCATCGGTAATAAATAAGCTTTTCCATCTTGGCTGAGGAAATAATAAACCAGTCCGCCTTGACCAGTGGAACGCGGTTTTAATTCTTTGACATCTAACCAGGGTAAAGTCCAACCTTTACGAAAAAAGCGAGGAACCCAGGCGGGGTAAGTTACTTGAATGCCTTGGTCATCGACAATTACTCGTTCGGTTAAGACTGCATATAAGCCGACAAAGCCTATACTAATACCTATCCACAAGAATGTTGGGGAGACGGGCGCGTCTGTTACTTGGGCTAAAAATGGTAATGGGACTGTGAGTGCTATATATAGGCTGAGTAGTGTAATCCAAATTAACGGAGACAGACGAAAAACCGAAGTGGAAATGTTGTCTGATGTTGCTGTCACGGCTGAATTACTGGGTTTGATTTTTGGTTAAGCAAAGCTAGAGTCGAGATTGGGGGGGATATCTTGAATACGTCCGGGGCCAATGGCGCTTAGTGCTTCTCTCAGAGATATATCGCCAGTATATAAAGCCCGTCCGACTATTACACCTTTTACGCCTTGCATTTCTAAGCCCAATAGACTCAATAAATCGGTGACAGAACTGACTCCACCGGAGGCTATGATGGGGATGGATATTGCACTTGCAAGTTCTCTTAAGGCTTCTAGGTTGGGGCCGATGAGTGTACCATCACGATGAATATCTGTGTAGATGATGGCTGCTGCACCTAATTCTTGCATTTGTACGGCTAGTTGAGTGGCTAAAACTTCTGAGGTTTCTAACCAACCACGAGTTGCGACTAGTCCGTTACGAGCATCTATGCCAATGATAATCTTTTCGGGAAATTCTTGACAGAGTTCTTGTACTAGTTGGGGTTGTTCTACGGCTACAGTACCGAGAATTGCCCACTGTACTCCTAAATTAAATACTTGTTGTACACTGGTGCGATCGCGCAATCCTCCACCAATTTCAATGGGTATGGATATAGCTTGAGCGATCGCCTCAATTGCCTTTAAATTTACTACTTTACCTGCTTTTGCACCATCTAGATCAACTAAATGCAATCTAGTCGCACCTTGATCAACCCACTGTTTGGCAATATCTACTGGGTTTTCACTAAAAACTTGCGATCGCTCGTAGTCTCCCTGATAAAGTCTTACACAGCGACCTTCTAATAAATCAATAGCTGGAATTACGTCCATTTATTTATTCCCATTATTACAAAAAACCAAAAAAGTCAACTCAAATAATTAAACATCTAAATTTATCCGCGTTTATCGGCGTACATCGGCGTTTAATTTTTCATTTTTAATTCTCTAATGGCTTGGGCGAAACCCACCACCAGCAGAATGTTAGCAAAGGTTAAAAAGACTTCTGCGCCCCCATGTAACCAATCTACATCAGCCAAGGAAACACCATAATGCAATTGCGCGTAAATTGCCGCCGGAATGGTAATGGCCACAAATACAAGCGTGCCATAAAATCCATATAGGGCTAAACGTGGCATTTGGGGACTGCGGCTAATAAACCACAAGAAACCCAAGTAGGGAAACAAGGAAAGAACAAATAGGGTTTCTTTAGATATCATGATTTTGACTCTATCGGTTGGGCTGTAACTGTCTCGGTTGTACTATCTTCTGGTTTTGTGGAACGCCAAATCAATACCGCAACTGCCCAAAGTGTAAAATTACCGATTAATGTCATTGCAGCTTGCAGCGTTACCAACCATTCTAGAGATGCAGGATTGTCGAAATAATGCCAAGTACAGGCACACATCGCACTCACTAAAGCTGGTAACATGGCTAGAGATAATCCCCACCATGTCCGATTACCAGTGAGTTCGCCGTAAGTCCAAATTAACCAAATGGCGACCATCCACTCAATAACGCTAGAAACGTGAATAATCCAGGTGGGAATAGAAAGAGCGTGCATAAGTAATACAAAGTTATAAATTTAAAATGGCAAAGATGCGGGCGTTATTGTCTGGGTATTACGGTAAGGGTAATGGTGGTGACGAGGCTTTATTGGCGACGCTTTTGCAAATGTTACCACCTGATGTTACACCTGTGGTGCTTTCAGGGAATCCAGAACAAACGCGCGATCGCTATGGTGTGGAATCTCACAACCGCATGAAGATTTTACCTGTAATCCAAGCTTTGCGTTCTTGCGATACCTTCATTTGGGGCGGAGGAAGTTTAATTCAAGATGTCACCAGTACCATTAGTCCATTTTATTATGGGGGGCTGATGATATTGGCTCAGAAAATGGGTTTGAAAACTGTAGCTTGGGCGCAAGGTATCGGCCCCTTAGTTCGTCCCCAAACTCGCCTATTGGCAGAACACTCCTTCGGATATTGTAGCAGAGTTAGTGTACGCGATCGCTCTAGCGCTGCTTTATTAGCTAATTGGAAAATTCCTTGTGTGGTTGCGCCTGACCCAGTTTGGGCATTAGAAAGCAAGCCAGTTCCAGGACTTTGGGATTTACCAGCGCCGAGAGTTGCCGTTACTCTCAGAAGTCATCCCCAACTAACTGAAAAACGTTTAGCAAACTTGACTCGCGCCTTAGTAGACTTTCAGAAAGCTACCCAAGCCTTTATTTTGCTGTTGCCATTTCAAAAGAGTGAAGATTTAGCGATCGCCCAAGCGATTCAACCCCAGTTAAAAGATGTCAGCAAAATTCTGCTTTTAGAAGACCCGCAATTATTAAAAGGTGTTTATAAAGGTGTTGAGATGGCAATTGGGATGCGTCTGCACAGCTTAATTATGGCTGCTGCTGAAGGTTGTCGCTGTTTCGCCCTCAGTTATGACCCCAAAGTAAATCGGCTCATGGAAGATTTACAAATGCCAGGATGGGATTTAGCCAGTTTACCAGATGACCCCAATCTAATTAGTAAAACTTGGATAGAACATTATGCCAATGGTGATCCGCTATCATCTGACCAAATTCAGTCTTTAGTAGATCGCGCTTTAATGCACAGAGATATTTTGAGTATAGAGTAGTGACTTTGCGTCTATATCTGTGGTTCATTATTTCGGCGTTGCTGAATTAAGATATGGATTTGTTGGGCTACGCCCCGCTACGCCCCGCTACGCTAACACGCAAAGGCGCAAAGAAGAAGATTTGATTACATTTAAATCTCAGGTAATGAACAAACACCCTCTGTGTTAAATATTCTATCCCAAAATTCTGTTTCTTGAAATTCATTTTGTTGTTTTAAACAAATTGCATAATAAATACAAACCAAGTCCGCCTATGCGGACGGACTAAGAAAAACCAAAGAAATTTAACCCGCGTAGGCGGGTTTTGTCTGGATGGTTCCGTGACTTCTAGTCGCCGGAGTCCTTAATAAATTGAACTAGATAATAGAGATTTCTTTATAATCACAAAATTCAGTGGTATTGATAATAGAACAAATTTTATCAACTTGTGTACGAATTTTTGTCCATGAAGTTGACAGTAAAACTACAATTGCGATTTGACGTTCGCTCAAATTCTGTTGATAACGCAAATTCTGATCCGTTGTAACAAGTATTTGATATCCTTTATTTTCAGCAGCTTTTAGTAAATCTCCATTTGATAAATTAGATTATCCTTCTTTATAAGCTGTTGTTACAGAATGATCTGTTAAATATTTTCGTAGTGGTACTGGAGTTCCCTGATCAAAAATAATTTTCATATCTAAGCAGCTAATGCTTCAAGCTCATAATTAAGTACAGCTTCAATTTGTGATCTTTGCACAGGTGGAAACCACTCCAAAAATTCATCTACTGTTGCACCATCGCGCAAATTTTCAAATAATGCAGTCACCGGAACTCTTGTTCCTCGAAATACCCATGCTCCACTTACTTTATCAGGTTGTCTTTCTATTGCATCTAAAGTTTCCCATCCCTTCATGACTGATTCCTCCTTGGTAAATGCAAAAGTTACACTTGGCTCAATTATAAACTAGCCATTGTTCAGAATCAGGATATCCAGGATATAAGGATCTACAGGATAAAGATTTTGTAGGGTATGTCAAAAAAGTCAATCAGAAGAATTTTAAAAATTAAAAAGCCCGCTAATCTTTGATTTAAAGAGTAGCAGGCAGGGTCTTTTGTCTATCGGAGCGGCGGGATTCGAACCCACGACCTCCACTACCCCAAAGTGGCGCGCTACCAAGCTGCGCTACGCCCCGGTCAGAATTACTATCATACTGCAAAGTTTTAAAATAATCAAGGGGTTCAGTTAAAAAACTTTCAACATCCGAGATGCTTGCAGTAATTCTGGTACTGCGGAACTGTTCCATTTACCTTCTACACCTCTTCCTGTATTCAGGATAAAGCATAAATTGTAGGCGTGAGGGTAGCCTTCTACTTCTAGCCATAATAAGTCACTTTCGGCTTCACAGGCAATTTTCTCTTCATCCATTAATTCAGCTGCGAGTTGTTTCATGGTGTCAGCTAGCTGTGTCAGTAGGCGGCAAAAATCATTCAACTCGGCTTCGGTTAGTTCTATTGCCCAATCTTCTGTACCTATTAATCCTTTGAATTCTGGTGCGTTGGGGTTCCAGCCTATTCGCCAACCTAGTCCGCTTTTTATTAGTTGTTCCATGAGTCGATTTTTAAACGCAAAGGGGCGCGGAGGTTAGCGCAAAGGGGCGCAGAGGGGTTTTTTATTTGAGAAGTTCAGCGCTACCTCTTTGGGGTAATTGGGGTGTGCTGGGTGTGGCTGTGGTTTCGGGTGTGGGTGTTTGGGTGTTCTGAGGGGTGGGCGTGAAGATATCGGCTAAAACTTGCACGAGGGCGTTTCTTTGGTGGCGGTTGAGACTGGTGATTACGGCGCGATCGCCTTCTAAAGGATTTTGTCGTAATGTATCATTACCAGGATAGGAATGATGATACATAATTTCGTTCGCGTCTAGGTAATCAGCCAGAGTTAGTTTCCAATCTAGGCGATAGTTTGGGGCGCGTCCTTTTCTATAAATATGATAGGTAATTAGGCGACTGGCTAAGGTGTTTTCTTCGGCAACTTGTCCAGTATTTTTATGAATATATTGATTTTCTTTGGGCAGGTCTGGTAATTGCTGATAGACTTGCTGCCAAATGTCTCCAGGGCTAATTCTTTGAGCAAATGCTGGTTGAATACCAAATAAGTTTGTTGGGATTAATTTATCTGCCCCTGAACTCAAAACAAGCACACCCACCACGATGAAAGCAGTGAGTGTTTGCCCAGGCTTGAGTAGGAGTTGAATGAACGATAGATTTTTGCTCATCCTTACCTTTGCGAAAGTTTGGTTATAGTTCGCCAATGATTTCAGGTTGAGTCAGTTCATCGGACATTTCGATGATTGCTCTTAGCACTGGCTTCATCATCACATCTTCCGAGGGATTATCAAAGTCTTCATAGCGCCGACGCTTGGCACGGTTTGCCACCTGAACTGTAATGCGGTAGCGATTTGAAGCTGCACTAATCAAATCCTCAGCCCGGTACATGATTTGAGACTGAGTGGTCTCGAATTTAGAACGCTTTAGCATATTCAGTGGTTCATGAGGTCACCCCCCAGTGTAGCAGCACTGAGAGTTTATTGCTTGGTATTTTTGTCTCTGTTGATAGAGGCTGGCAGTTTTTATTGACTTTATAAATGTGTTGTGTAGGGAAATTAATTAATCAACCCAAATTTATGGCTGATCTTGTAGAAACTGCGATTAATGCCGGAAAGTTCAAAACTCTGCTTCAAGCGGCTAACACCGCCCAAATTATCGAAACTCTGAAAAGTCCCGGTTCTTTGACGCTTTTTGCACCCACTGATGATGCTTTTGCGGAATTGCCAGAGGAGGCTTTAGATTCCCTCCTGCAAGACATCCCCAAGTTAAAAAAAATATTAATGTATCATGTCGCTTTTGGGGATGTCAGATTTGAAGACTTGCAGCAGATTCAAGAGGCGACAACTCTGGAAGGATCAGTGGTGGCGATTGATTCTGATCAGGGTGTAATCAAGGTGAATGATGCTCATATCCTCACAACCGACATAATTGCCGATAATGGCGTAATTCATGGCATTGATCAGGTATTGATGCCAGCAATGGTTGCCGGAGGTTAGAAAGCTAACCCAGAATACAGCCAGCACGAGGGGGAAGAGTTAAGGTAAGCTTTTCACCATGCCACTTAAATTCCGCAGCCCCATATAATAGCTGGTGGGATTGAGTCTGCAAATTTGCCGCGTCTAGATTTGCTGTTGTCGTGGCTGTACCAGCATTAACGGCAATAATTAATTCATCTGTCTCTAATGTGCGTGTAAAAATATACAGTTCTCCCTGGGCGAACAGAATTTTGTAATCGCCTGCACGCAAAGCTGGGTATTTGTGGCGAAGCGCAATTAATTGGCGGTGAGTATTGAGAATGTGTTGATTCCAATTCGCTTCTGTGGGAAAGCCCCGCCGGGAGTCGGGATCTATTGCCCCAGGTAACCCAACTTCGTCACCATAATAGATACTAGGCGCACCGGGAAAGGTGAGTAACAGTAAAGTTGCTAATTCCACACTAGGTTGATCGCCGTTAGCAATGGTAATTAATCTGGCTGTATCGTGGCTGGCGAGTAAATTGAGTTGCGTTAGTTGAATTTCCCAAGGGTAAAGTGCTAATAATTCCTGGATTTTGACAGCATATTCGGTCGCAAATAAAGGTGGATAAGGTTGATAGTCGCGGCTTTGCACTTGTTCTAGAACTACGCGATCGCCTGCGGTAAAGGCAATTGTCAGTCCGGTAAATAAGTAATTCATCACCCCATCAAATTGCGTGCCATCCAGCCATTCCCGCGAATCTCCCCAAACTTCGCCGACAATATAGGCTTCGGGATTAATGGCTTTGACGCGATCGCGGAATTCTTGCCAAAAACCAGGTGTTTTGACTTCAAATGGTACATCTAACCGCCAACCATCAATGCCGAATTTCATCCAATATTCGCCAATTTCCATGATGTATTCCCGTACTTCCGGATTATCATGGTTAAACACTGGCAAAGCCCGATTTCCTGCCCAACCTTCGTAGTTGGCTGGTAAATCCCCGGTATAAGGCGCAAGCGGCCAACCTGTAATTTTGAACCAGTCCACCCAAGGAGAACGAGGGCCATTTTCTAAAACATCGTGGAAAAAGAACAAGCCCCGACTAGCGTGGTTAAACACTCCATCCAGCACAACTTTGATATTTCGTTCATGGGCTGCGTCTAGGAATTCCTTAAAAGCCTCATTGCCTCCCAGCAGTGGATCAACCTGATAATAATCGTGGGTGTGATAGCGGTGATTACTCGCCGATTGAAAGATAGGAGTAAAGTAAATAGCATTAATCCCTAAATCCTGGATATAGTCTAATTGCTCAATAATTCCCCATAAATCGCCGCCTTTGTAACCTTGGAGTGTGGGCATAGCGTCCCAATCTTCCCAACGCGCATCATGTAACAGTCGTTTGTGAGGCTGCTTACTTCTGGCAAAGCGGTCTGGAAAAATTTGGTAGAAAACAGAGTGTTTAACCCAGTCTGGTGTTTGAATTTGCATGAACTAATTTTTATGCCTTCAGGAGTGATTGTGACAAAAAATATTGGCTGATTAACATCTTTCACTGATGATAGACAATATCTCCAGAGTCAATAACTCCCCTTTTTCACCTATACTTAAGACAAAATTCTGATTAATTTGGGAAAAATGTCTTAAACTTTACATTACAAAGCTACCAATTGTGATTCTATTTCTGAAGATTTCAAATCACGACCAATGAAAACTAAACTGGTTTGTTTGGCTTCTTGTGGTTTCCAGGGGCGATCATAAAATTTATCAAATCGAGTTCCTACACCTTGCATCACTAAGCGCATGGATTTGTTCGGTACGGCGACAAAGCCTTTAATACGATAGATTTCCTGTTGGTTGGCGAGTTTCTGCAATTGTGCTTGCAGTTTTTCTGGGTCAAAGGTGCGATCTAAAACTAGATGAGTGGAGGTAATCTCTTCGTCGTGTTCGTGGTCTGCTTCGGTGTCGTGATGGCTGGGGCGACTATCTAAATTAT
>REBL01000278.1 GCA_007692755.1 Nodularia sp. (in: cyanobacteria)
CTAAGTGGACTCGTTGAACCAAGAATCCCCGCACCTTTAGGTCGGGGAGTGTCAATCCAAAGGAATAAAACCCGCACGTTCAACAGCCTGTTGTCCTGGAGGAGATAAAGCCAACTCCACAAATTGCTTAACAGCCGGGCTAGTTTTACGTGGTACAGCTAAATAAACAACTCGACTAATTGGGTAAGTACCATTTTTCACTAAAGCTTTATCTGTAGGCGACATTCCATTAATAGGAATAATGCGGACAGTTTGTTGATTTTCAATTTGAGTCACAGTACTGTAGCTAATACCATCATTACCTAAAGCGCGTAAGATTGGCGTAGTTTCATCCTTCTCCACCGTGGTAAAATTACCGCCATCAGGTGCAAAAGGTTTACCAGAAAGTACAGCCTCTTGAAAAAATGAATGAGTTCCACTATCACGAGAACGATTAATCACTTTTATCGGCAGATTCGGTCCACCCACCTCTGACCAATTAGTGATTTGTCCCAGAAAAATTAAACGCAACTGTTCTATAGTTAATCCCCCTTTGTATGGGTTATTAATACCTACCGCCACAGCTAAAGCATCACGCGCAATGGGTACTCCCACAATTCCTGCTGACAATTCGCTACCATTCAGGGGACGTGAACTAGCTGCCATCAATACCTTGCCATCAATCAGGTTTTTTAGTCCAGCATTAGTGCCACTAGGTCTACCATCTGGTATCCCGTAAGTTGTGGGTAAGTTAGGGTTGAGAAAGTTATAGGCAATCTGAAACTGCTTGACTAAAGTAACTATAGTTACACTGCCATCAATGGTTAAAACCGTTGGGTTAGGCAAACTCGTATCTAAACTTCCTAAGTCAAAACTTGGAACTGGATTAGATTCTGAGTCAGAAAATTGAGGATTATTTAAAGATGGCGATGTATCTTCAGTGGAAGATATAGAATTTTGCGTTGTTCCAGGCAATAGGTTGAAGTACCACAAACCCAATCCTAAAACTCCACCAGTGAGTAATAGAGTCAGCGCCAGTATGAGTATTTCTCGATTTTTGCTGTTTGTAGCCATATTTTAATATTTACCCTGATTCACCAGCTTTAAAGAGATTTTCAGCTACTACCCAAAGGTTATTTTCAATGACATCGCCTCTGAGAAACTCCCAATTCAAATAGACTCGACAACCCAAAAATCAAAATCTCACCCTGGCTTTACCCCGGAGGTAAATTTTTCTCTCTCATTTTTCACAAAGGATATCCACAGGACAGGATGAGCTTTTTCAGTAGTTTTTGGGTAATCCGGTTACTTGTGTGGTGATATTTGTACAAAAGCAGGATGTGTTATAAGCATATTATACTGATAGAAATTCTTTTTTCACTGGTGTCATTATCCTGGCATTGAAGAAATTTTTTGACACAGACAGTCATAACTATTTTTATTTATCGGCTAAAAAAACTACCAAATATATCTACAACAAAGAATGTAGGGAAATTTAAGGAATTGTCCCTACAATAGCTTTGAAAAAACCCGATTTAATTTTTGGCAATATTTCAAGTAGAGATGCTATTTTTCTCGCTTCTCCGTTTTGCTATAAGTCCTATTCTGCGTTCAAAAATTCTAAATACCCATTGCTGAGTTCTTTCACCGCCAACTCATAAAATTGCTGACCGTGTTCTGGTGTTGCTAAAGCCGGATTTGAACCCATGCGTCCATCTGGGTAACGTCCTCGGAAGTCAATTGCACTATAAATTCTGTGTCCACTAGCAACTTCTGGTGAGAGGGGCGCTTGTTTAATCGACTCTGGATAAATATACTGGGTGAGGGCGACTTCACTGGGAGTCGCATGAGAACCTTCTTGGTCGCCATATAATTCTTTAGCGAGTTTGTATACAGAACCGCACATAAACCAGTTAGCTACTTGACATTGTACCTTTTGGGCGTTGACAATCTGCAAATCTTCCAAGTGAGCGTAAGTTTCCGAAAAAGCAGCTTTGAGGGTGGCAATATTACCGCCGTGTCCATTGATAAAATAGAATTTAGAAAAACCAGCTTTGGTTAAACAAGTGATGTAATCTCGTACTATCTGAATCATAGTACTCGGACGCAGACTTATTGTGCCAGGAAAAGCGGTATGGTGTAATGCCATCCCCACATTGATTGTAGGGCCAATGAGCGCCTGAGTTGCTTCACCCACACCACGCGCGATCGCTTCTGCACAAATCGCATCAGTCCCAATTAAACCTGTGGGGCCATGTTGTTCTGTAGAACCAATGGGGAGAATAATACCCCGTGATTGTTGTAAATAAGCTTCAACTTCTGGCCAAGTGCTTAAATGTAGTTGCATTTTGGGGAAAAATCTAGTCTAGGAATATCCAATTTCTAGCATTTTAAAAAATTCCTGGACTACTTCATCTGGATTTTCATAACACCTAGAGGAATCAAATCTTTCCACCACCTTGATCCCGTGTCTTCTAAAAATACGTTCTCTCTCTTGTTCTTCTACTCTGCGTTCTGGGGTATGATACGGTCCATCAACTTCCAAAATTCCCCATTTACCGTTGTAACAAATTAGGAAATCAGCCTCTTTATTGGCTCTACCATTGGGTGTATTGAGTCGAGCTAAACAGTTTGGTAAAAATAAAGTTCCAGCCCTGTCTAGTGCTTCAGCAATTTTGATTTCTGTTTTTGAGCGAAATGTTAGCCTTTCCCAAATATGAGTTTTGTTATTGGGATTAAACTGAACTCCTTGGTTATTGGCAGTATTCGCACTTTCGGGAGTTTTGCGTAAAATTAAGTCTGTATTTTCTATAATCTTTTTGTATAAACTAGCAAATTCTCCAGGCAAAAAATTACCTTCTATCGGTCGTCGGTTTTCTATTGTAACAGTGCCTTCTACATCATATTTAACAGATACATAAACATATTCACAAACTACTTTATCTAGTTTTGTTTGACTGTTAACACTCCAATCTTTTATACAAGCACCTGTCAGAGTTGCGTGATCAAAATTGGTAGCTATCACTTTCGATTCAGATAAAATAGCATTACTCAGGTCAGCATAAGTCAGGTCAGCACGACTCAGGTCAGCATCACTCAGGTAAGCCCCACTCAGGTTAGCACTACTCAGGTTAGCCCCTCTCAGGTCAGCATAAGTCAGGATAGCCTCACTCAGGATAGCCTCACTCAGGTTAGCGTCACTTAAGTTAGCGTCACTCAGGTTAGCGTCACTTAGGTTAGCCTCACTCAGTTTAGCCTCACTTAGGTTAGCCTCACTCAGTTTAGCCCCTCTCATGTCAACCCCAGTCAGGTTAGCCCATCTCAGGTCAACTTTTAGACCGGGATTTTTCCGCTTCCACTCATTCCAAACTTCCACACCCTGTTTCAGTATTGCTAGATGCTGCTCATTCGCCATTATCGATTTTTTATACTTAAATTTTTCAATATTCGGATTTTAACCTAATACCGGAAAACAAGCTCTTGAAAGTTAGCACCGTCAATAATTCAAGGTAGGTTACGCTTTCGCTAGCCCACCGTAAGTTCTGAATTAGAGTATAAAATGCCAAAATAACTTTTCTTTTCCTTTCTACCTTTGCGCCTAACGCACTTCGTGCTTCGCTTCGCTGATGCGCCTTTGCGTGAAACAAATCCATATTATCAATCAGCAACGCCCTATTTTCCATATAACGCCAAAAAGACACAGTAGATACTGTGTCCTTTTCCTTATAATCAAATCCACTGTAGAGATGTTTGCGTTCTGGAGAATAAAAGCCACCAAAAGACCAAAAAATTAATTCTTGATTCTTGACTCTCGACTAATCAAAGCAATAATGTTTTTTTACGTCGCTTCTAATTTCCCATGTACAGGACATACCAGCAGGAAAAGTAACTAAATCACCTTTACCCATCTGCACTGGTTGTCCACCATCAGGCGTAACAACGACATCACCTAACAAAAAATAACAAGTTTCTTGAGTATCATAAGTCCAGGGAAATTTGGAAATTTCTTTCTGCCAAATTGCCCATTTGAAAACACCTAACTTCTGGAGATGTTCTTGACTCGGTTGATGCTCAACTTTAATTTCCATGCTATGTTTTCTCGGTTGGGATTTAGCAGTAGGTCTGGATGTCTTCTCCACACTTATCTACTAAATAACATAATGCTCGAAAGCGCAAGGCGACAAATTCATCATACAGGGGATTGAGCTTACACATTGGGGGAATATGGGCGATTTTGCGACCAAACAGCATCACATCGCGCTCGAAAGGACATTGAGAGGGAATCAATTTCGCAATAAAGTGAGCAAAATCACGATTGTGAATTTGCAGATTGTCTAGTCTTTTACGCAATGGTTGCAGAAAATCGAATTTAGGTCTAGTAAATTTATTTTTGCTACCTGCTTGATGCGTAGCTTCTACTTCTGCGGACTTGATAAAAGCAGGTAGGATAATATGCTGATTATTTGTTTTAAGCATAGTTCTGAGCAAGGTCTTCCTTGTATTGATAAACTATTTGCCAATTTCGAGCTTTACCATGCCATCTATGTCGGTAATTTGTCTTGTGCTGATGAATGGAACGAGCAAAAGCACAAATTGACTAATTTGCATAGAACTTGCTGGTAAATAGTTCACTTACTTTATATTTAAGCTCACTAGATAACGAATAACTGTCCCGTTAAATACAAAATAACAAAGAAAATATAAAAATGGCCTTCCATTAACTTAT
>REBL01000057.1 GCA_007692755.1 Nodularia sp. (in: cyanobacteria)
TTGGTTCAGTCAGTCTCAGTTGGTTCTTGTTTACCCTACAAGTAAGCATTAGTTTGATAGTTGCAACTTGCATTATTTGCGCTTTACTTCCCGGACTTATTGATGCTGGCGAAAGTTTCAACTTTGAGTTGAGTTCTGAGCGTTGGGAAGTTCGCCACAGTAAACCATTGGTGGCAATTTCTAAACTTGCCATTGGTGGCGTTATTTCGTGGCATTCAACCCGAAAAATTAGCAGCGCAGTTTATCAAACCCATGCAGCGATTAAGGAAACTTACAGCGAGATAAAAGCGGCTGAGTCCTTGGGGGGAGGGTTACAGGTTCCCGGCTTAGAACTATTAATAGCTGGTGTAGTAGGGTTGGGTTTAATAGCATTTTCCAGCATGAGGAATAAGGGGAACTGAGATGTATAGAAAGAACGGTTTTTTAACTAAGTTCATAGGGGTGCTAGTGTTCATCGTATCCGCCAACTATTTAATCATGGGACTGTATGACACTGGTTACAACTTGGCATTACTTGCAGACTGGATGCGTGAAAACCAAATAGATAGAAGCATTATTAATTTCATCAATGCTGGCATGATACACATTGAGTTAATTATGATTGTGAGTTTTTTCTTGGCTTTGTTGTTTGTATGGATAAAGTGAACCATGCAGGAGATAGAACAGTTCAACCACGAACTGAAAGCACAACGAAGAACAGCCACCTTCTTATCAACTGCTTTGTTTATTGGTGGTGTTTCGTTGTGTTTACCACTGTTTGCGGACACTACCAAATATCCTGAAACATTATTCTGCTTTAATCCTAATACTGACGTGTGCGAGGGTGATCAAATCAAGCGGGGGATTAGTTGGATAATCGACCGGGAACGGCGTAACTTCACTTTTGATAACAAGGTGAAATTCCTGCGCGTACTCCCTCCAGAAGCACCCAAAGCACCTTTATATGGTGTACTGGGAACTGTTCTTTTAATTGGTGCTTATGGTGTATCTAAATCACTCACAGATACACAAGAGAAAGCAATTCATTCTCAATTCTCACTGCTGAAAATTAAAGCATTGGAGAATGATATTTATGTTTCCAATCACTTAGACTTAACTGCATACAGCAAACAGCATCAATCACAAATAACTAAGGAGATTATTGCACGGGACACCACCGGGGCAATCGAACAATTGAAGACTGAAGGAGAACAGCAGCTTGACCACATTAACGGACAGCTACAGGGTGAAGTTGCCCTGAAAAGCCATGAGTTACAAATATCAGAACTAGACAAGACTATTGCTGACAATCGTTTATCTACTGCTGAGACAACCCGCAAATTAGACAAATTAAATAAACCCACTGGTGACACCCGAACTGCTACACAATCCCCTAATGATTCCTTGAGAAATAGCTTAATAGATGCCCTAAAAGGTCATGAGGATGGTTACTTGTGGACAATCATAAACAGCTTAAAACCATTATGGTTAATAGGGAACCAGGGGAGTGGTAAAACTTACACAGCCGGAGCGATCGCACTCATCAGAAAATACTGCCTTGATGCACCAGTACACCAGCTTATTGATAGACACGCCACTGGTGATAATGCCGAGGTGTGGAAACTGCTACAAGCTTACACACTAGCTGAAACTGAAGAAGATATTAGTACAGCTTTTGATGAATGTTGTGATAGATGGCTACAACGAATTAAGCAGAAGCCAAAGACTAAGCAGCAGGTTATTTGTGATGAATTTACCAATTTAAAATCATTGTGTGGTGATACGGCGATCGCTTTCTTCAAAATGTCCCTCACCGACACCCGCAAAGCCAAAGAATACCTGCTAGGAATCACCCATAATGCCACCAATGAAAGCTTTCCAGATGGTACAGCATCAGCCCGGAAAGCCGGAACTATCCTACTGGAGAAGTTCTCAGCCAATGGTGAAACACCACTATCTAGGGTAGTTGTCCGCTATGGCCTTGTCGATGAGAACGGCAATAATTTAGAAGATGTTGAACACTCACTACCAGACTGGATGCACCCTGAGCGCATTTACCAGCACTTTAATGGTAAGCCCATCAATTTTGAAGATTAACGTAAATCGCCTGAAGAAAGTGGGGAATGATTACTGGCGGAAGGCGCGAGAAGAATATTGCCAAATTACAGGTGAATCACCTTAGTCCCTCAAGGAACTTTCAGATTTTTGTGAGTTAGACCTCTTTCAAGAACTGGGCGATAGCGGAGTGTCGGGGGCGGACTGCGGAGGCTGGTCATCGGTTACTCTGTGGAAGACTATGTTTTTCCACAAATATGACACCCCTTTCAAATCTGCATGGTCGCGCCTTAGAGTGCCTTATAACCGAATTGATCATTAAAACATACCCTGGAGTCAACCTAACAGCCAGAGCAAACAATGATCAACTTAGAGATGCCAGCAAGTTGGTACAGTTGGATTCATTACTCTTAAATGAACTCACCCAAGCGGCTAATGCACTGCTGCTCAAGTGGCTAAATCCTCAGTTTCAGTTGTCTAACCAACCATCAATCACGGTAGATCGACTACCAGATCAGAATAAGAATGATGTTACTGACATTTGTTTAACTTCAAGATCATGGACAGTTAATCTATCACTCAAGCACAACCATACCGCACTCAGACACCAACGTCCTGGGACAACTCCAAAACACTGCGGTTTCCTTCAGGGGAGTGTAGAAATGCAGCAGTTTAGACAACAATACCGAGTAATCACACAGGAGTTCATGCAACATATTGGACAGGCAAAGCTATTTGCCGAACTACCGTCTGCTTTGACTGAACAGCATTTGTATACTCCAGTCTGTAATTTGGTTAGCCAATTTATTAATAGCCATGCTTCCACTTGCACCACCAAGTTATTTCAATACCTTGTTGGTGATGTTAATTACTACAAAATTATTGTTGATACTCATGCCAGAACCCTAAGTATTCAGCAGTTTGCAGAAATCCAAATGCCTACTAACCTTATCGCCACCGTGAACAAACAGTATGTAAATTTGAGTTTTGACAATGGATGGGAAATTTCTATGCGCTTACATACCGCATCAAGCCAACTGAAAAATTCTCCTAGTTTGAAATTTGATACTAAGGCACTAAATAATCCGCTGACTGCTACGATAATTCCTTATGTTTAAAAGTCCATTACGTTATCCTGGCGGTAAGCAAAAGGCAATTCCTCAAATTGCTCACTATCTACCTCCTACATTTAAGGCATTCCGTGAACCTTTCGTTGGTGGAGGTGCTGTATTTTTTCATGTTTTACAGAAGTACCCTAGTATGTCTTACTGGGTCAATGATCTCAACCCAGAACTGTATTACTTTTGGCATCAGGTCAAAATTAATCTACCAGAGCTAGTTGAGTCAGTCTGGAAAGTAAAAAATCAGACAACAGATGGACGCGCCTTGTTTAAATCTCTCGCCGCCGCAGATCCGAGTAATATGAGTTCACTTGAGCGGGCTGTGCGGTTCTTTGTTCTTAACCGGATCACGTTTTCGGGAACCATTGAGAGTGGCGGTTACTCTGGTGCTTCCTTCAAAGGTCGGTTTACAGACTCTTCGATTGAGCGATTAGCAGCTTTGGATGGTTGCTTTGTTAATACCAGTGTGACTAACTTCGACTACAGCACCCTACTTACTGAACCTGGGGAAGATGTATTTATCTTTCTAGATCCACCTTATCTCAGCAAGACTCAATCTAAGCTCTATGGTAAGAGAGGTGATTTGCATACCTGTTTTGACCATTCTCGCTTTGCCAAACTGATGGCGGAGTGTTCACATAAATGGTTGATTACTTACGATAACTGTGAACAAGTGCGGCATCACTTTTCTTTTGCCTACATTTATGAATGGGAGTTGCAATACGGGATGAACAATTACAAACAGGAGAAGGCAGAGAAAGGCAAGGAGCTTTTTATCACTAACTATCCTGTTGAATCATACAATTTGCCTACAATCATGGAAGTGGTGTGAGGGTCAGGTTAGAACTTGGTTTCATTCCTCCGGTATAGATTCTGGTATAGAAAAGTTGGTCTAGAAGCTTTTGACGATAGATTTCGCCTGTGTACGTTTAGAATAAAGTTCTAAAATTTAAAACAAAGTCTTGAAATTTAAAATAAAGTCTTAAACTAACTGGCACATTCAGACCTGGCCGCCAACTGGATTAAAGCCGACAAATAGGCGTTGCGAAGCCGTTTACACCTGTGTGACAGTTTAAGACTTTATTATTTCCATCTTTGAGCGTCAGGCGATTCCCTCTTCTTCAACTTCACGACTTTATTATTTGCTAGATCAAGCCGTAAGTACGCAATATTAAGGCTTTTACGCCCCTAAAAGTTTAAGACTTTATTTCAAACGTACAGCCTGCGCCACTGCTCCCGGCTGATACTAGCTCTACCCTATTGGCGAGTTTTACACCGTCGCCATTTGGCAAAATTCAAATCAAATTAGTATTTGACCAAGGACTTCCGCCGAAAAAATCCTGACCAGAAGAGGCAGGGGAGCAGGGAGCAGGGAGCAAGGGAGAAGGATTTTTAATTCACCTGCCAACAGGGATACAAGCCCCTGCATTTATGTATGCCAAACATCAAAATATTTATTTCGAGACGCGCAAGTGCGAGAAATAATGTGTCCTTTTCCCAAGCCCCTGTATTTAGGCATGGGGTTCTCCCCCCTGCACCC
>REBL01000035.1 GCA_007692755.1 Nodularia sp. (in: cyanobacteria)
CTCCTCAACGCTGGCGCACTCTGTCTGACTTGCTTCACGCGCTACAGCAAACAGATTTGGATCTTTTAACCTGTAACGAACAACCCTCAATATACCAAGTATTTGTCTATGGGCGGAAGAAAGGGGAATATCGACCCAATTGGTGCCATCGGGTTTATTTAAATCAACTAGAAAGGCATTTAGAACAGGTAGAGCAAGTTCTAGAGAAATCAGAAAAATCCGCTCCTGGTGGATCACTGATCATCTCTAATGAAAGTTTGGCACGTCGAGGAGACTCTTATGCCATCGCCCGCTATCTGAGCGAAACTCTCAGTCCGTTAGGTGTGTCGGTACAGGTAAAAACCAAGCAGTATCAGCCAAAGGATAGCAATCAAGCAGTAGTTAATCGCCTGTGGATCTTCTGTAAGTCTAGCTATAGCCCCGATTCCTCATTATTAGCTGAACCAGTAGCCCAGCAGTTACGGGATTTGAAACTGGAGGGCTACCAAGATGCGGTGATTGTTTCCCAAGTCAGTGGTGAAAAAGCATCTGATTGGTTGCTGAGAGTGGATTTGCGACCTCCAGAAATGATGCTGAAGGACTGGGCTAGGTGGGGAGATGTCCAGGCGATCGCGAGATTATTAAGTTCGATATTGTCCGATTTAAAGGTGGCTGTACAAGTTTCTCTCAAAGAATCAACCCTACATATCTTTTGTACCCCGGCTGTTGATGCCTTAGAAACTGCCCCAGCGCCAGATAAAGCCCAATGTTTAGAGATTATTTCCCGCCATCTAGAAGCGATCGCTCCCCAAGGTATTCTCGCCGCCAGTGTTTACGGACAAAAAACTTCAGATCAGCACCCAGCTTGGATTGACTGGCTAAATTTACCTGCTACAGAACATCCAGCCCTAGCCCCATTACCCCTAGAGTTGGCGAGTGATGGTGACCAACCAGCAATTATTTTTCTCCTAGAGCGCTTACTCAATCTTGATTTGGATTGGCGTTTAAAGACAGGTGGTATTCGTGTGATGCTGCTACGCAAAGGTGACTTGTTACATATAATGTGTGATGCGCCCATTTGTCCAGCCCGCTCACAAGTAGCCCACAAGGTCACCCAGCTTTTGCGGCAGTTAAAAATGCCAAATATTGCTGGGGTGAGGGTCTACGGTCGCCGTGCTGGTAATCAGGAACCATCTTGGCATCATGGTGAAGATTTAATCCAACGTCAACGTTTAGTTCCGGAAGCGACCCCAGAATTTGCTGCTACTTCGGAATATGTGAATGAGCTTTTAATCACTGAAAATAATGAACCAGTTTTACGTAACGATTTAACCTCAGAAGAAGTTCAAAATTTTGTCACAGAAGTCGCACGACATTGGACAACAATTGCTGTCACTACTGCGAAAACATGGTTGATAGAAACGCAGATATTTAGAGCTAGTGGTCAGTCATTACCACAAAATTTTGATATTCAAGGGCTAAAGGTAGCTCTAGTTTGGGGTACGTTGGGTTTATTGCTGACTTGGCAAATTGATGGAATTTTGAATTATATAATTACTCGCCCCACACCAAGTTCACCACAAGTAACCAGTGCTTCGCCCTCATCCTCTGAGCAGGAAACATCATTAGACCAGAATGAGAGAACAGCATTTTTTACTAGTCGTTCTGGAAGACAATCTCTTGAAGATGAAAAGGATGTATTTAATGCTTCTGGATTCACTCAAAATGATCATGCCCAAGAGCAGATTTTAACAGCTAGTCCACTGAAAGAAAGAGCCAACGCCGCGGCGATTTTATTGACAGCGCGATCGCGCCAGGCGGGAGGTTCGGTAACGCCAATGCCCAGTTTCAATTCTCGGCAATTAAACGAACAACTAGCATTGTATAAACAACGCGTTGCTAAAAACGGTAAAGCGGCAGATGTATTAATTATTGGTTCCTCCCGTGCCTTGAGGGGAATTGACCCGGTAGCACTCTCTCAAGCTTTAGCAAATCAGGGTTATGCCAATATTGACGTATTTAATTTTGGAATTAACGGTGCTACAGCACAAGTTGTAGATTTAATTATTCGTCAGGTGTTAGAACCATCAGAACTACCAAAACTCATTCTTTGGGCAGATGGTTCTCGTGCCTTCAATAGCAATCGGGAGGATATTACCTTTCAGGCGATCGCCGAATCAGAAGGTTACAAACAAGTAATGCAGAAAGCATTCGCCGCTGTAGAAAATGATTCTCCTGGTCAGCCTGAAGTAGTACAAGAACCAAATGTCAACAGTTATCAAACCGTAAATGAGTGGTTAAATCAGGCAGTATCTAGTGTTTTTATTAGCTACCAAAATCGTGATAAAATTCAAAGCTTATTGCATAAACAACTGCTGGCAATGCCTTTAGTTAGATACACACAGGCTATGGCATCACAAACACAATTAACTCCAGATGATGCAGCAATAGATGTGACGCAACAGGCGGTAGATTTTGATGGATTTTTGGCTTTATCTATGCGATTTGATCCTAGTAAGCATTATCAGAAACACCCTAGAGTTGCAGGTAATTATGATAATGATTATAGATATTTTCAGATAGAAGGTGAACAAGATGCTGCCTTTCAAAGAGTTTTACAGTTTACCCAGTCTCGAGATATTTCTTTAGTGTTTGTTAATATGCCTCTGACTTCAGATTATTTAGATCCAGTCCGCACAAAATATGAGCAAAAATTTCAGCAACATATGTTATCCCTAGCAACCAATCCCAACTTTATATATAGAGACTTAAGTCAAGTTTGGCCAAAAAACAATAATTATTTTTCTGACCCCAGTCACCTCAACCGCTTTGGGGCTTACCAAGTATCAAAAAGGTTAGCTAATGATCCGATGATTGCTTGGCCGATGAAGTAAATTATCAAGCAGGAACCAGGGGTGAAAGATTGTTAATTCCCAATGACCAATAACTAATGACCAAGCACTAAAGTATGAATTTTATCTCAATTTTTTATGGACTGTTTTTGCTGAGTGTTTTGGGAATTTACTGGTCTGTAACTAACCAGAAGTTGCGGATGTGGACATTGCTGATTGCTAGCCTAGTTTTCTACGGTTCTTTGAATGTTCAGTACCTTCCTCTATTATTGGTACTGACTTTAATTAACTTTCGTCTAGGGTTAGAGATTGGCAACAATACCGCACACGGACAATATGCAGTTGACTGGAAACTTTCTAATGAAGAATGGCAGTTTGCCCAAACAGACTGGAATCGGCGGCGACTGAAGTTATTGTGGCTGGGTGTAAGTTTAAATGTTTTATTGTTACTAAGCTTTAAATATCTACCGACTGTATTGAAATATCTGTTTAATCTGCAAATTAATTCACCAGATTCTGCGTTTAATTTAATTGCACCTCTGGGAATTTCATTTTTTACTTTTGAGTGCATTGCTTATCTAATAGATGTCTATCGCGGTGCGCCAGCTACTAAACAGTTACTCAAATTTGCTACTTATAAATTATTCTTTGCCAAACTAATTTCTGGCCCAATTACTCGTTATCACAGCCTAGCATCTCAATTACAGACACCACAATTGCCCTCTGCTGAGGGGGTCACAGAGGCAATATGGTTAATTTCTAGGGGCGCAGTCAAAAAAGCTATTTTGGCAGATAACTTGGGAATTTTTGTAGATTTATGTTTTGGCAATCTACAACGGGCGGGTAGCGCTGATTTGTGGTTGGCTACATTTGCCTATGGCTTGCAGTTATATTTAGATTTCAGTGGTTATGTAGACATCGCCCGTGGGAGTGCTTTGCTCTTCGGCTTAGTTTTACCTGAAAATTTTAATTTCCCCTATTTCAGCACCAGCATTGCTGAATTTTGGCGGCGCTGGCACATGACTTTAGGTGATTGGTTGAGAAACTATATCTATTTTCCTTTGGGTGGTTCGCGTCAAGGCTTGACTCGCACCTGCTGGAACTTATTTATTGTGATGCTAATCGCTGGTATCTGGCACGGTTCAGCCTGGGGTTTTATCGTTTGGGGCATATTCCACGGTTTAGCCTTGGGGGTGCATCGACTTACAGATGTGATGAGCGATCGCTTTGAAGATTTGGCACATTTCTGGCAAAATCCTCTAGGCATAGTTGTGGCTTGGTTTTTCACCCAACTAATGGTTTTTACCTCTTGGATTTGGTTCCGCCTTCCTAACCTCCAGGATTCCTCTTGGGTAATTCAGCACCTCTGGGGTCATTCTGCCGATGCACAGTTTGTCCAAAAAGTTTATATCGAAGCTTTGAATATGAGCCAATATCAACTTACTGCGTTGCTGGGGATTTTAGCTGGATGTATGAGTCTCATCTATGCCTTTAACACCAGATTGAAATTAGAGTTTAACTGGCCTGTAAAGCTGGTTTTTGTACCTCTATGCCTCTACTCCGTATGGTTATTAGCTCCTGAAGGCAGCTTACCTTATATTTACTTTGATTTTTAATTGGAACTAATGATAAGTAAATCTCATGTATTTATGAAAATTAATAATAAAATTAATACTTCATTAAACGTAAATTCATGTTAAGTTTATTAGAACAGACAAGCAAACAATGCGTCTGATTCATTACAAACACATATCGCAATCATAGAAATATGACCACTACCTTACAACAGCGCCAAAGCGCCAACGTATGGGATCGCTTCTGCG
>REBL01000087.1 GCA_007692755.1 Nodularia sp. (in: cyanobacteria)
TGTTTAGCCCTGCTGATTTGGAAAGTATGCAATGGGTAAGGCAAGTTTTTAATCCGAAAGGTTTGGCAAATCCTGATAAGATTTTTCCCACGCCCCGAACTTGTGGTGAAGCAGCAAATGCTGTCAGCATGAAGCAGTTTGCAGGTGTGGAACAATTTTAACAGTGAACAGTGAACAGTTATCAGTTAAGAGATTGAATTGGATTGAAATCCTTTGCTTTATGCTTTGATAATTGATAACTGTTAACCTGGGGTTGTGGATTGATATATGATGGTTTGTCTACATAGTCCGGAGGAATGCAAATTTACTTTGTAGTAACAAGTATTGCTGTCAAAGAAAATCAAGCGCGCAAATGAATTCGTTGAATAGATATGGCTTTATTTACTTGCTGTGCTTGGGTTTAATGCTATGCTTAACAGTATTTTCATTTCCTTCGCGACCAATTTCTGAGCAGCAAAAAAACTTACCCACTACAACAGAAATTCGTGGCGTTTGGCTAACTAATGTGGCTAGTGGTGTCTTATTTTTACCTTGGGGCATTAATCGCGCTGTCAACCAATTATCAGCACTTAATTTTAATACAATTTATCCGGTAGTTTGGAATAGAGGCAATACTTTTTACAAGAGTAATGTAGCTAAAATTGTTACAGGTTCAGATGCTGATCCTATACTTAATTTAATGCATGGTGGACAGGATGTTTTATCAAAGTTTATACGACTTGCTAAACCTCAAGGTTTAAGTGTGATTCCTTGGTTTGAATATGGTTTCATGACTCCACCTAATTCGCAATTAGCCAAGCGTTATCCAGACTGGTTGACAATGGGTCAAGCCGGGATAAAATCTACTAACGAAATTCCCTTGGAAGAAATCAATGACAATTCAGCGCATCAGCAAGCTTGGCTGAATCCTCTGCATCCGGGGGTGCGAGAATTTATCTTGGCGCTAATTGAGGAAGTTGTGAGTCGTTACGATGTGGATGGTATTCAGTTGGATGACCATTTTGGAATGCCTGTAAAATTTGGTTATGATGCTTTTACGGTTGACCTCTATCGCCAAGAACATCAAGGTCAAAGTCCTCCCAGCGATCCTTTTAATCCCAGATGGATGCGTTGGCGTGCTGACAAGATTACTGATTTTATGGCAGAAATTTATCAAAGTGTGAAGGCGATTAAACCTAATGCTATTGTATCTCTGTCGCCTAATTCACAGAGTTTTTCCTATAAATACTATTTACAAGACTGGGAAAATTGGGTCAGAAAAGGTTTGGTCGATGAGTTGATTTTACAGGTATATCGCAATAATCAAAGCAGTTTTATGACTGAATTAGAACAACCAGCCGTGAAATATGCTCGAACTCGCATTCCTGTAGGTATTGGGATATTAACAGGGACTTCTCTGACTCCTGTGAGTATTACTCAAATTAGACAACAAGTGCAAACGGTGCGCGATCGCAATTTTCCCGGTATGTCTTTTTTCTACTGGGAGAGTCTCTGGGGTTCGATTACTCCAGAATCACCTCAGCAACGGCGGAATGTGTTTCAGGAACTGTTTGCAGGTGGGGCTATGAGACCATAGGGTTTTTAAACGCAGAGGTACGCAGAGGGAAACGCATTCGCCGTTAGGCGTTCCCGGAGGGTAGGTACGCTGAGTTTTTGGTAAATTTAATGGGCGACAAAAAACTTGAAAATTGCTGTATACTGTCGCTGGCGGGTAGTATATGAAAAAACATGGTGCGGCTTTTTCTGACGGTGATTTTGCTGGCGTTATTGACTGCTTGTGGAAGTATTGGACTGTTACCAACTACTCAGTTAGTCGAAAAGGCGATCGCACTCCAGGTTGAACAAACTCAGCAGCAACTCAACCAAAAATTGGATCTGGATTTTCAGGGTTTTGAAATCAAACGCTTAAAGATTCGCCAGGAACAACCCCTGACGATTCAAAGTTTACCGGCTTTTCGGGTGCGGGGAACTTACAATTTAATTTTAAATCTGCCAAAAAGACAGCTGACACAACTGCAACAACCTTTTGAAGTTTATCTGCAAATTCAGCAAGAAGGTAAAAGTTGGCGCTTGCTAGTTCCTGAACAGGATAGCCCAGATTCTCAAAAGTCTTGGCGCAGCTATTTACTTCTTTAAGGTGATGTGCAGCTAAAAAAACTATCATAAGCTTTACCGGATAAACTCATAGGCATGGCCATGATCGAGGTGATAGTTTCACCAGGGATTAGGCAAAATGAATTTCAGATTTGTGATCAATTCTATCGCAGTAATTGTACTGGCGGTACTGCTGGGTTTTGGCGGACTGCAATGGTTCCAAATACCTGCGGGTAGCTTCCTTGATTGGGTAATTGGTGGTGCAAGTTTTTGGTGGTTATTAGTAATTGTAACTGTACCTTGGAGTGTACATTTTCAAGCTAAGGAAGTTTTAGCAGAAGCTGCACAATCTCAAGAGAAACAAATTCCTGTAGATGAAAATCAAGTTAATTATGTCAGTGGTTTAGCCAAGCGATCGCTTTGGGTAGCTATTGGCTTACACTTATTCTCAGCCGTGGGTCTTTATACTCTTGCAGCTACTGGTATCAGCGCTGTGGGATATATCAGTTCTGGTGCGGCTTTATTATTAACCGTTTTGCGTCCAGCTATCCGCGCCTACGAATATTTATATGCACGGCTGAGGATGATTCGCCAAGAATTTCAATATCCCCGTGAGGATGTGATGGAACTCCGCGTTCGCTTTTATCGCCTGGATGAGACAGTTAAACGCTTAGAAGAACAACTCAACCCACAACTAGATTACTCATTACCAGCAAATCAACAACGCTTTAGCGAAGAAACGCGCCGAGATTTAGCCAGAGTAACTGCTAGTTTAGAAGAATTACGCGCTACAAATCAAGTCGAGCATGAACGTTTGGCCAGAGAAGCTAGAAGTGCGATCGCTCAACTTTCCACTGATGGACAATTTCTCGATCATGTCCGTGAAATTATCCGTTTTTTTAAAACAGCATGATCTTCGGGAAAATCTCAGGACTCGCTAGGTTCTCCCAAGCGTTCGGGATTTTCTACACCCCTCAAGCGATTCCACAGCTGATAGCCTACCTCAGTTTTCGGCACATACCAGTTATTCGTTCCCGCTTCCATACCACCTGTTGCAGTAAACTCTTGGCGTTCTGGGTCATTTAAATCAATATATGTCGCACCCTCTTCTAAACGACTTCCGGGGGGTAGGAGGGTAATTTGCTTGAGTTCGTCGTCTGTATAGTCTGTGAGTTGGTTATGTAGTTCTTTCACCTCATAAGCATTCAGACCAGCTTTTTCCGGATGTGTCCCCTCAAGACCATAATTTCGTCCAGCCATAGGTTGCGGATTTAGGTCTTCTTGCCATTCATCGGCTTTGCTATCTGTTGGTTTCCCTTGTTTTTGAGTTTGTGCCATGATTAATTACTCTTTCTGCTTACTAACAGTAGGCCTGACTTAATTTGAAATGCCGACTGTCATCAGAAGGAGTTGGAAAATGATTTTTTAACCACAGAGGCGCAGAGGACACAGAGTTAAGAGGAATTTTTACAAGCCAAGCACATAATTCTTTATCCTCATGCCAATCATGGACTAGACGAAGTAGCCGATGAGGTTTAGCACGTTGTCCGAGATTGGATTATTCAACATTTAAACCGCTCTTCAGTCACATTAATTTAACTCATTACGAACTACGTAAAGCCCTGACGGGCATAGCTGCGCTTACCGCGTAGCGTTTCCGGAGGAAATACTACGAATTACGAATTACGAACTACGAATTACGAACTACGAATTACGAATTACAAAAGTCTTGCTGATTCATACAATCGTTTCATCATGGCTAAAATTTTCGTCCCATAATCTAAATCAACTGACCAGCGCCCAGAAAGCTGATAAATTGATGGCGCAACTCCACGGGTAATAAAGCGAAATCTTGGGTCTACAACTTGGTTTACTAAAGGTTCTAAACTAGCGTAAGCTTTTAAGTGTTGAATATGCGCCCTCACACCAATTCTGCCACTAGCAAAAGATGCAGCTTCTGCACCACCACCAATAGAACCTAAACCAGCGAAGTTATTTTGCTCAGGTTTAACATCGCTACCAAAACGTAAGAATCCAGTTTCTAAACACATTTGGCAGAAAGCAATATCATAGTTTACCCCCTCAGAATTACCTTCTTCTCGATACAATTTAGGTATGTCAGGAAAAGTCACTAAAGCATTTTCATTATTGTTTCTCAGAAATAATTGCAACTCTATTTCTGAAGTATTTCCCCGTGACATAATCCGGTCAAGTTGGTCAGCACAGACTAATAAGTTTGAGCGTAAACTAACTGTACGCGTGGCTGCATCCCAACCGATAGCAACATTAAAATCTCTCAAATCGACGGCTTTGATATAAACTATATTCCGATAACTGATCCGGTTAACATTAGGTGATTTTGATAAATCAATTCGTAACTGGTCTACTAAATCAATAGGAATGTAAGAATTACCATTAACTAAGATTCCTTGTTCAGCGTATTTCTGCCCATTAATATTAATATTAATGGCTGGATAAGTTGCTTCAACTAGAGTTACATTAACATTATTGGGGTCAATTACCCGACTCCAAGATGCGACACCATCGGCAATTCCCAAAGCAAATTCACGGCGACGATTTTGCAGCAAAGAGCGATCTTCGGGACTGCTAAGAAAGCCTACTTGCATCAACAAAGAAGGAATAGTGATTTGGCGACAAAATGCCAAACTTCCCAACCCACTATCTGTATCTGGCTTTACTCCCCGATTTGGTAACTGAGTGACACGGCGCAGAAGCCCCATTAAGACCAATTCGCCATTAGTTTTACGTTCCTGGTTGTTGGCGATGTAGTAGACACTCGCACCGCGCACAGAGGGATTGCTAGCAGCATCTGCGTGAATTTCTAGGGCGACATCCACCCGACGACCACGGGAGTTAATCCAAGCGATGGTTTCGGCGGCGCTGAGGTCATCGGGAACTGCTAAAACATCAAAACTTCTCGCCCGCAATTCTGTTACAATCAAATCCCGCAGCAAAATCATTTCTCTAGCTTCGGTTGTACCACCTGCTATGGAGCCAGGATCAATGCCTCCTGCTTCTCTACCTCCGTGAGCTGCTGAAATAAAAATACGTCCCATCCTCAGTATTTCCTCGAAAAATTAATCTGAAGCAATTTTATACATGATTGTTGGCTTGGCAACAAGAATATAATAGCTATGAGTGGGTAGACTCACAGCATTAATTACTACGAAGCAATGGACTAAAATGCAAATTCCCCGCTTGCACCCAGACACAATTGAGGAAATTAAACAACGTGCTGATATTGTTGATGTCGTTTCAGACCACGTAGTTTTACGCAAGCGGGGTAAAGATTTTGTCGGTTTGTGTCCTTTCCATGATGAAAAAACTCCCAGTTTTACAGTCAGTCAGTCTAAGCAAATGTACTATTGCTTTGGCTGTCAAGCCGGGGGAAATGCGATTAAGTTTCTCATGGATGTGGGAAAACACTCTTTTGCAGAGGTGGTGTTAGATTTAGCACGACGCTATCAAGTTCCTGTGCAAACTCTCGCACCAGAACAACGCCAAGAATTGCAGCGTCAAATTTCTGTGCGGGAACAGTTATATGAGGTTTTGGCTTCTACTGGACAGTTTTATCAACACGCCCTCAGACAAAGCCAAGGACAAAAAGCATATCAATATTTGCAATCTGAACGCCAATTGAAGGAAGAAACTATTCAGCAGTTTGGCTTAGGTTATGCACCCGCCGGTTGGGAAACTCTGCATCGCTATCTGGTGGAAGATAAACATTACCCAGTGCAATTGGTGGAAAAAGCGGGATTGATTAAGCCCCGGAAGGAGGGAGGTGGCTATTATGATGTGTTTCGCGATCGCCTGATGATTCCCATCCGCGATATCCAAGGGCGGGTAATTGCTTTTGGTGGAAGAACTCTATCCGAAGAACAACCAAAGTATTTAAATTCACCAGAAACTGAGCTTTTTAGTAAGGGTAAAACTTTATTCGCTCTGGATCACGCCAAAGACGGAATTTCCAAACTTGATCAAGCCGTAGTGGTAGAAGGATATTTTGATGCGATCGCCCTTCATGCTGCGGGTATTACTAATGCGATCGCTTCTTTAGGAACAGCTTTAAGTATTGAACAAGTCAGGTTAATTTTACGTTACACCGAATCAAAACAGTTAGTCCTCAACTTTGATGCTGACAAAGCCGGAAATATCGCCGCCGAAAGAGCTATTGGGGAAATTGCCGAACTAGCATATAAAGGCGAAGTCCAACTGAAGATTCTCAATATACCCGATGGTAAAGATGCTGATGAATATTTATATACTCATACACCACAAGACTATGAGCAACTGCTAGCAAACGCCCCACTGTGGCTGAATTGGCAGATTGACCAAATTATTCAAAACCGCGATTTAAAACAAGCTACCGATTTTCAGCAAGTTAGTCAGCAGGTAGTAAAATTACTGAAAAATATAGATAATAGCGACACCCGAAATTATTATGTTTCTTACTGTGCCGAAATCCTCAGCTTGGGCGATACGAGACTGATACCCCTAAGAGTGGAAAATCTGTTAACTCAAATTGCGCCCACCACGGCGACTAGAAATAAACCTTCATCCGGGAAGAAAAAATGGGGTGGCGGAAAATCTCCCCAATCAGCAGTTGCAAGCGATAGAAGTCTATTAGAATTAGCAGAAGCTTTACTATTACGAATTTATCTGCACTGTCCCGAACAGCGTCAAGTTATTTTTAATACCTTAGAAGAACGAAATTTAGAATTTAGCCTTTCCCATCATCGATTATTGTGGCAGAAGATTTTAGGGTCAACGGGTGAACAAGTAGATTTTGTATCAAGTTTGCAAGATAGATATTTAGAATTATCCGAAGAAATAGAATCAGTTTCCCATTTGTTTCATGTGAATGAGAAAAGTAAGCAAGAAATGCTGCGAACACCCCAAGTAGTTCAAGCTGCTGTTGCTTGTATGGAGAGAGTATTAATAGAAAAGCGCTATCGTTACTTCTTAGAACTTTGGGAACAAACCGATTCCGAAGCTGAACCAGAAAAATGGCAATCATATTATCAGTCTTTCTACAATGAAAAAATGCGCCTGCAAGAACTAGATCGCCAACGCCAATTTTCAATTACAGATTTGCTTTGATATTTTTTACTAATCATTATTAATAATAATTGAACTTGCCAGTTAGCACTGGGCGAATCTCAATTTTGTAATGTATCCTAAATTCTCCTTAGTCAGGAGAGGGCTGGGGTTTTTCTAGCACTCTTGCCAAATCGTAATTTACAAGTTAAAGTTTATACATATTTAGCACAAACAAAGATAACTAAAAAATATACACAATCGCCTTAGTGATAATGTGTATATTTCGCATAATTATATGAATTTTCTCAAAAATGTCATTATTTACCAACTTACTTAATTTGCATTCAGCAAATAAACCACTTGAAGACTTTTTTACAGAAATTATTGCTTATTTTCTAGATATCAATCAAGATATTTTAATCGCTTGGCTCAAACATGAATCAATTATTGGTGATGAAAAGGAAATAAATATCAATATCTTAACTCAAGAATCCTATCAACCACTTAAACATCATCATAGTGGTAGTAAACCTGATATTGTCATTAAATTAGAACATGACACTCAGACAGATATCATATTTATTGAATCGAAAATTGGTTCTACTGAAGGATGGGAACAATTAGAAAGGTATGCTGAAATTTTGAGCAGTTTATCATATCCTCAACAGCGAACTCTAATTTACATCACTCGTGATTACGAACCAAAGGAAGAAATTCAAAAATTACTCCCAAACGTAAATTTTTTTCAATTGAGGTGGTATCAGTTTTATAGCTTCTTGAAGAAGTACGAAACGGATACTTTGGCTAAAGAAATCTTAAAATTTATGGAGTTTCACAGAATGTCTCATACTAATCAGCTTTCATCTGTTGATTTATTGACAATGGTCAATTTCAAAAAAACCTTTAATTTTATGAAAGCTACTATCAGCGAAGAAGTAGAAAAAGAATTTAATATAGTTTTTGATAATGTAATCAGAGGCACACGAAGTATGACTCTCTGGATAGAGGATAGCAATTATATTATCTACACTAACCTGTATCCTAATGCGAATTTTTGGTGTGGTCTGGGATATTTTAATTTAAATCCAGATAATTTGACTGAGTACCCAAATTTGGGGATATGTTTAGGAGTTTCTGATAAATTTAAAGAACGTTTAAAATTTATTCAAACAATGCAGGAAATAGTGAAAAAATACCCTGATAAATGGACTCCTCATAATTTAACTATTGCTCCAGCATGGTCTAGCATTTCTTATCGCAAAAGCCTAACAGATTTTTTATCTCAAGAAGACCAACTATCTGTTATCAAATCGTTTTTTATAGAATCTATCCATGAACTGCAAAAGATTCAACCTTATTTTGATTTTCCTTGGAAGGTTGTAAGTACAGAACAAGCATTATTAGAAGAAAAATAGGCATTTCTAAGTTATTCAATATACTCAATTTTGAAAAAGCATTTTCCCAAGATTAACTAATATTATAGCTATAGGAATCCGATTTGATTATTGAAAAAATCTAAGTATATGTAGGGTGTGTTATGGCTTTAGCCTAACGCACCGTCTTCCAGGCCTTGGTGCGTTACACTTCGTGATAACACACCCTACGTGTGTTTCATAAATCAAATATGAGTCCTATAGTTTTCTACGGGATATGGAAAAATCAGAGCCGAAAAAATCAGAGTATGAGATGTATTTATCTAAACATATTTCTTTAGGTAGTAGAGCGATCGCTTGAAAAAACAAGATAGTGAGCTATAGGAGGTGAAAATGCGTCAACTCATTATCCAAGTGCCATGCGGAAACGGAAAAGCAGTTATTAATATCGCCAAATCTCATAATGGTTCAAACCTTACACGTTTTGAAGAGAATGCAGACGAACCGATTGATGTGGTAATTGTTCACGTTTCTAATCGAGAAGTTGGGAAAGTCCTAGAGGAATTGCAATACTTGTCCAAAGTACAGATCACTATAGAAACTCCTTTAAGATCACAATAATCCTGTATAGCAATTGATAGAACAAATTGGAGTCGGATAAATTTATTTATGGTGAGTGTCATTTGGGATAAAAGAGCATTATCTCAACTAGCATTAGAATAGACTCGCCTGCGACGGGATTTAGAAGAACAACAAAACACAATTGCTGACTTTTTACGGAATCTGGAAAACCTCGCTCACAATCAATAACTAAATTCTTATGGCAAACACTATTACAATTACCGATTCTCTCCTTCCTAATCCTGCACCGCAATCGGCAATTATTCGCCTTGAGAATATCTTTAAAATTTACGGAAGTGGAGAAACCGAAGTCAAAGCACTCAATGATGTGAACTTGACCATCCATGAGGGGGAATATTGTGCAATTATGGGGCCTTCTGGTTCTGGTAAATCCACAGCCATGAATATTATCGGCTGTTTAGATCGCCCCACCACCGGACATTATTATTTAGATAATCTTGATGTCGCCCAAATGAACGATGCAGATTTGGCAAAAATCCGCAATATAAAACTGGGGTTTGTGTTCCAACAATTCCACTTATTACCCCAACTGACAGCCTTAGAGAATGTCATGTTACCAATGGTCTATGCCAGCGTCAACCCTACCGAAAGACGCGATCGCGCCGCCGAAGCCTTGACAAAAGTCGGTTTAGAAAAGCGCCTAAATAACAAACCCACTCAATTATCTGGTGGACAGCAGCAACGGGTAGCGATCGCCCGTGCTATTGTTAATCGTCCCGTTGTCCTTCTAGCCGATGAACCCACAGGCGCACTTGATTCCCATACAACCCAGGAAGTATTGGATATTTTCACAGAACTAAATAACAGTGGAATCACCGTTGTCATGGTGACTCATGAATCAGAAGTAGCGCGTCAAACCCAACGCATTGTTTGGTTTCGTGATGGCGCAGTCATCCACTCCAACTTGAAACCAAACGATTTAAATCAAGTAAGTATGTAAAAACTCCAATACCTCCACCTGTCAGGAGATAGTCCCCCCCATTCCCTTGCAGGTATGGGGGGTGATGATTACGCGCTAAAGTACTTAGCTACTGGGTGATAAGCAATAATCGCCGTCGTAGACTGTTCTGGATAAATTTGCTCACTTTCATCCATATACAGATTAATTCTGTCAGCCTCCAACAAATCTAACTGCTTGTACTGGTCTTGAATATTCGGACAAGCCGGATAGCCAAAACTATACCGCGAACCTTGATAACGCTGCGCCAAAATATCCCGAATATTATCCGGTTCATCAGCACCAAAACCCAACTCCCGGCGAATTCTGGCGTGAGTCCATTCCGCCACAGCCTCAGCCACTTGCACAGCCAAACCGTGGAAATACAGATAGTCAGTGTATTGATTATTAGCAAACAACTTCTGGGCAAACTCCGTGGCAATATTTCCCACAGTTACCGCCTGCATCGGGAACACATCAATCACTCCCGACTCCTTGGGCGCAAAGTAATCGGCAATACACAACCGCCGCAAAGACCTCTGTCTCGGAAACTCAAAACTTGCTTTAACTTCTGCGTTCTCTGCGTTTGGGTACTTCGGATCATAAACATACAGCGTATTCCCCTCAGACTGACAAGGAAAATACCCATAAACCACCTGGGGATGCAACAGATTCTCCTCAATTACCCGTTGCTTCCAACTTTCCAAAATCGGATGCACCTTCTCAGCCAAAAACGCCTGATATTCCTCCTTAGACTGTTCCTTCGGCTTGCGGAATTGCCATTGTCCAGCAATCAAAGCTTGCAAATCCAAATGCCAAAGCACCTCTTCAATGGGAATATCAGCAGGCTTTAACAACTGACTTCCCCAGAAAGGCGGTGTAGGACGTTGAATATCTATCGCCACAGCTTCAGAACGACGGGTATCGATGGGGAGTGGGGTCTGGGGAGTGGGGGCTTCTTCCTTAACCTCTGGTGTTATTTCGTTAGTAACTTCTGGTTCCTCTGCCACTTCATCCAAAAATCCCTGGAAATCATCCCAGTTACTACCAGCCTTGGCTGGCATTAATTTATCCATGAAGTGTAAATCAGAAAAAGCATCCTTACCATAAACCACCTTACCCTTATAGGTGTTTTGGCAATCTTGATGCACAAACTTAGGAGTTAACGCCGCACCACCTAAAATCACCGGCACGGTAATTCCTTTTTCGTTAAAGGCCTGTAAATTGTCCTTCATAAAAGCCGTGGACTTCACCAACAACCCACTCATGGCAATACAATCAGCTTTATGCTGTTCGTACGCTTGGATAATATTTTCCACCGGCTGCTTAATGCCGAGATTAATTACCCTATAGCCGTTGTTAGATAAGATAATATCCACCAAGTTTTTACCAATGTCATGGACATCACCTTTGACGGTGGCAATGATAAAGGTTCCCTTACCATTACTGTCAGTTTCCGACTTTTCCATGAATGGTTCGAGATATGCAACCGCCATTTTCATGGTTTCCGCAGACTGCAAGACAAACGGTAGTTGCATTTGTCCGGAACCGAATAGTTCTCCCACAACTTTCATCCCATCTAGGAGGAAGGTATTGATAATCTGTAGAGGGGGATACTTTTCTAAAGCCTGGGTCAGGAGTTTTTCTAAACCAATGCGTTCGCCGTCGATGATATGGCGCTTGAGACGTTCATCTATGGGGAGACTTTCATCAACACCTTTGTCACGTTTGGTTGTTACCCCTTCAAACAAGGTGGTAAGTTCTCCTAAAGGATCATAAACGCAGACATTACCATCAAATTTCCGGCGGTCATAAATCAGGTCAAGGCAAACTTGTTGATGTTTTTCCTCAATTTTAGATAGCGGTAAAATTTTGTTCGGGCTAACAATTGCCGCATCCATTCCGGCTTGCATGGCTTCATGCAAAAACATGGAGTTGAGTACAACTCGTGAGGCGGGGTTTAAACCAAAGGAAATATTAGATACACCCAAAATCACATGACATCCAGGTAATTCTTGGCGAATCCGTCGAATTGATTCAACGGTAGCTTTACCATTGGCTCGGTCTTCTTCAATCCCCGTAGAAATCGGTAGTGCTAATGTATCAAAGAATATTTCTGTGGCAGGGATACCATGTTCTACAGCTTGACGATAGGCGCGTTGGGCAATTTGAAACTTTCTCTCGGCTGTCCGTGCCATACCATCTTCATCGATAGTACCAATGACTATACCCGCGCCGTGTGTTTTCGCTAAGTCTAGCACTTTCAGAAAACGTGGTTCGCCGTCTTCGTAATTGGTAGAGTTGAGCAAACACTTACCGCCGGCTACCTTTAAACCCGCCTCCATTTTTTCCCATTCTGTGGAGTCCAGCATTAACGGCAGTGTAACATTATTGACAATGCGCGAAACCAGTTCGTGCATATCATGTACACCATCGCGTCCGACATAATCGACGTTGACATCAAGGATGTGTGCGCCTTCTTTGACTTGCGCCCTGGCCATGGACACTAAACCGTCCCAGTCTTCGGCATTTAGCAAATCGCGGCACTTTTTGGAACCACTGGCGTTGAGACGTTCACCGACAATTAAAAAGGAATTATCTTGGTCGTAAGGCTGAGTGGAATAAATTGATGCTGCGGCTGGTTCTAAACTATGCTGTCTGACTTTTGGTTTTAGCTGTTGGGCAATTTCTGCCAATTGTTGAATGTGTTCTGGACGTGTCCCACAGCAACCCCCAATCACTTGGACACCCAAATCTTCAACAAAATGCATTAAAGACATCCGTAATTCCATTGGAGTCAAGCGGTAATGTGCTTGTCCGCCGACGTTCTCTGGTAAACCTGCATTGGGAATACAAGAGACAATGAAAGGTGAATGTTCCGACAGATACTTGATATGTGGTTTCATCAAGTCTGGCCCGGTGGCACAGTTTAAACCCAGGATATCTATGGGATATGGTGCCAATATTGTCAGGACAGCGCTGATTTCTGAACCGACAAGCATTGTACCCATGCTTTCCATTGTCACAGATACCATTAATGGGCGGCGTTCCCCTTTTTTGCGAAAAACTTCTTCAATACCATTCAATGCTGCTTTGATTTGCAGTACGTCTTGGCAAGTTTCTACGAGGAATAAATCCACACCACCATCAAATAGGGCTTCGGCTTGTTCGGCGAAGGTGGCTTTGAGGGTGTCAAAGTCAATGTGTCCCAAGGTGGGGAGTTTAGTTGTGGGTCCGAGGGAACCGGCGACAAATCTCGGTTTTTCTGGGGTAGAAAATTCGGCGGCGACGCGCTTGGCAATTTCTACTGCTTTTTTGTTGAGATAATAAGTCTGGTCTGCTAGGTCATATTCTGCTAAGACAATGGATGTCGCGCCAAAGGTGTCTGTTTCAATGACATCAGCACCAGCGGCGAGAAAGTTGCGGTGTACTGTGGCCACGGCTTCGGGGTTCGTATGGACGAGGTATTCGTTACAACCTTCGTACTCTGCCCCTCCGAAATCTTCAGCAGTCAGGTTTTGAACTTGCAGGTTGGTTCCCATTGCCCCGTCAAAGACGAGAACTGGGCGTTTTGGACTATGTAAATGTTCTAGGAACGGATGAGTCATATTTTCCTACATCGGTCTTTTAATGTTCTATTTTATTATTTTCCCAAATAGTTTGCTTTTTATGAGGGTTTGGTGGATTTGTGTCACGCAAAGGCGCATCAGCGAAGCGAAGCACGAAGTGCGTTAGGCGCAAAGGTAGGAAGAAAAAGTAATCTGGATTATTTGAATATTAAATCTAAGCGCTGTTGGGTGATTTTTAGGGCTTCTGTTGGGGTGTTCTGACTGAGTAAGACTGATTCTATGGCTCGACCTAAGCTGTCTGATATGCGATTATAACCGGGAAAGATGGGTCGCGATCGCCCATATTTCGCTTGGTCTAAAAATACTTGCACCGGCGGCAATTTCTTGACAAATTCCTGATATTGTGGATCTTCGCGTGACTTGATATTAATTGGTAAGTAGCCTGTTCCTAATGCTAGTTCTGTCTGAAATTCTGCACTCATGGCATACTCGGCAAAGGTAAAGGCGGCTTTTTCTCGTTCGGGTGTGGTTTTGAATAAAAATAAGTTTTCACCGCCGACGCTGGTAGCAGGTTCTTGATTCACGGGAATGGGAAAAACGTCAAAGTCTACGCCACTGGCGGTAAATTCTCCTAGACTCCAAGGGCCTGTGACTTGCATGGCGACGTTACCAGCGATTAAGTCACCTGTTTCATAGCCTCTTTCGGGGCCGGATAACATAACGGAACCATCTTCAATTAGATTACGCCAAAATTGTAAGGCGGCGATCGCACCAGAATTTTCTTTTAACCTGACGGCTGCTGCATTCTCTGCTTCCCCGTTGACTAATTCGCCGCCGCTACTCCACATAAATGGTAACCAGGTGAAGACTGTAAATTCTCCTTTACCTAATGGCAAAAACATTCCATACTGATTTATGCGACCATCGCCATTGGTATCACGAGTTAATTTTTTGGCAACTTCCCGAAACTGTTCCCAGGTCTTGGGTAACTCAGTAATGCCGGCGGCTTTAAATAAACTGGGACGGTAATAGACAGCGACATTATTAGTTGCAAATGGCACTGACCAAATTTTCCCCTGGTATTCCATTGACTCAAATAAAGCGGGGTCAATTTCGGCTTTAACGGGAGAATTGTTGAGCTTTTCATCTAAAGAAATTAAAGCTTGCAGTTCGACTAATTGACCCGCAATTGTGGGGTTATACCATAACAAATCCGGCGGCGCATTTCCTACGACTGCGGCTAAAATTTTGGGTGTTTGCTGGTCTTGTTGTCCAGCATAAAGAGATTCAACGTGAATTTTCGGATGAGTTTGATTAAATTTATCGACAAGATTTTGTAAAACATCTCGATTGGCTGGTGGGTTTACACCTTGCCATAAAGTCAGATGAATTACTCCTGTTTCGGCTGTTCGCATAGTCTGGCATCCACCTAAAGCTAGTATGCCCACTAGCAGTAACAGCAGTAAACTTTTAAAGTAGTACTGCACGTTTTTTCTTTTTCTCCTGAATTTATGGGTTATGGAAAAAAGCCGTGCATCAAGTCTCATAAGGTATCGCACAATTGAGGTAATTTTCAGCTGTGAAGTTACATAGTTGAATAGGCTATCCTTTGCATCTAGGAAAACACTATATATATCCTAAACTTTTAAGGAAGCGTAAATCATTTGAAATTATGGCAGGACACAGTAAATGGGCAAATATTAAGCGTCAGAAGGCGGTAGTAGATGCCAAAAAGGGTAAGACTTTCGCCCAGTTGTCTAGGGCAATTATTATTGCTGCTAGAAGTGGTGTACCAGACCCCAGCTTAAATTTTCAGCTGCGTACAGCCATTGATAAGGCTAAGGCGGCTGATATTCCTAATGATAATATTGAACGGGCGATCGCTAAAGGGGCGGGAACTTTTGGCGGTGATGGTGCAAGTTTTGAGGCGATTCGCTATGAGGGTTATGGCCCTGGTGGTGTAGCGATTTTAATTGAAGCCCTGACAGATAATCGTAATCGCACGGCGGCTGATTTACGTGGTGCTTTTAGTAAATGTGGCGGAAATCTGGGTGAAACGGGTTGCGTTAGCTGGATGTTTGACCAAAAGGGTGTATGTCTGGTTTCTGGGGTGGAGGATGAAGACCTGCTTTTGGAAGCTTCTCTGGAAGGTGGGGCTGAGTTTTATGAGATGACTGAGGATGAGATGGCTGAGGTGTTTACTCAGGTGTCGAATTTGGAGGTTCTCGGTCAGAGGTTGAGGGATACGGGTTTTCAGGTGAATGATATGGAGTTACGCTGGATTCCTAGTAATTATATTGAGATTGTTGATTTTGAGCAAGGGCGATCGCTGCTCAAGTTAATTGATACTCTTGAAGGGTTGGATGATGTGCAGAATGTGACTGCTAATTTTGATATGGCGGAGAGTGTTTTGGAGTTGTTGGTTTAAGAGGAACGTATCGCCTATCGCTAACGCGCAGCGTATTGCCCAAAGGGCTTTAGGCGCAAAGTACGCCTTCGCGTAGCGTCTCCCCTTGGGAGAAGGAAGAAGGAAGAAGAAAGGTAATATTACGAATTACGAATTACGAATTACGAATTATTTGTAGCCCGCAGCTTGCAGGTAAAATAATTGGGCGTAACGTCCCCCTGTCTGTAATAATTCTTCGTGGGTTCCCTGTTCGGCAATTTTACCTTCTTCGATAACGGCTATTTTGTCTGCCATTCTCACAGTAGAAAAGCGATGAGAAATTAAAAATACCATCTGATTTTGCGTCAGTGTGCGAAAATGATTGAATATATCAAACTCTGCTTGAGCATCCATTGCTGATGTTGGTTCGTCTAATACTAAAATATCTGCTTTTGTTCGCATAAATGCACGGGCTAAGGCGATTTTTTGCCACTGTCCCCCTGAAAGTTCTTGTCCACTTTTGAACCATCGCCCTAGTTGAGTTTGAAAGTTTTGCGGTAATTTCTCTATGAAGGGTTGCGCCATGCCTTTTTTGGCGGCTATTTCCCAGCGATGTTTGTCTGCTAAATGTTCTACGTCGCCTACACCAATATTTTCGCCGACGGTGAATTGATAACGCACAAAGTTCTGAAATATTACTCCAATACGTTGACGCAATACATCGACATTCCATTCTTGCAAATCTAAACCGTCTAAATAAATCCGTCCCGAATCTGGGGTGTAAAGTCGGGTGAGTAATTTAATTAAGGTGGTTTTACCTGAACCGTTTTCACCGACAATTGCTAGTTTTTCTCTCGGTTTTAAATGTAGTGAAATATCTGTTAATGCAGGTTGAGAACTTCCCGGATAAGTAAATGATACGTTCTCAAAGCGAACTCCATCTTCTGGGTTTATTCCTCTGGTTGCATTACCCCAAGATTTGGGAACTTCTTCTTCTAAGAAATCGTAAAGGTTGGATAAATATAAGTTGTCTTCATACATTCCACCAATTGAAGTTAAAGCATTAGAAAATGTAGACTGTCCTTGGCGAAACACGGTGAGATACATTGTCATATCTCCCAAAGAAATCCTCCCCATTGCTGTTTCAACGACTATCCAAGCGTAAGCTAAGTAAAAAGCAGCTGTACTCACTAAACTCAGGAGATATCCCCACAAACCCCGGCGCAAAGTTAAATCTCTATCTTCACTATATAGTTGACGAAACAGGTTGCGGTAACGTTCTAGCAGAGTTTCGCCTAGTTGGTAAAGTTTGACTTCTGTGGCGTAGTCTTCTCTGGCTAGTAAGCTTTCTATATATTGCTGTTTACGGCTTTCTGGGGCGCGCCAACTAAATAAACGAAAGGCTTGTCCAGCAAATTTGGTTTCAGCAATGAAGGAAGGCATCGCTGCTAAAATTAATACTATGACTGCCCAAGCTGAGAAATTTATTAATAAAATTCCGTAGGTGACTAGGGAAAGGGCGTTTTGTACTAAGCCAAAGGTACGATTTACTAAGGAAAGGGGACGCACTGAGGCTTCGCGCCGGGCGTTTGTCAGTTTGTCATAAAATTCGGAATCTTCAAATTGGCGTAAATCTAATGTCAGGGCTTTTTCTAATATCAGTACATTTACTTTTTGCCCTAGTAGCACCCGTAACAATGATTGACAAATAGAAATGCCTCGTTGGCTACCTGCGAGGAGGGCGATCGCCACTGCTTCTAAACCCACATATAATAAAGGTTGGGTAATATTGCCATCATTGACTTGCGCCGCCAAAACCACAGCATCCACAATTAATTTGCCAATGTAGGCGATCGCAGCTGGTAAAAGACCCGCCACTAAAGTTAAAGTAGCAAGAATAATGGTCAAAATCTGGCTAGTATTCCACACTAAACTGATAGCCCGTCCGCTATAGCGAAAAACAGCTAAAGACTGGCGCAGAGTGTTTCTTATTTTTTTCATGCTGATTTTTATACTGATTCTTATAAAATGATCAAAATTTGGCAAGTTGATTTTTATCGTTGTCCGGTGCAGGATAAATCTGGACAAATTCTTTGGGAATTGTTGATTTGTGACGCAACACGTAGCTTTGAATATACAGCCACCTGTCCCCAGTCAGCAGCCAACTCTCATTGGCTTGCGACTCAACTTCAGCTAGCAGATAATGACAACTTACCAGATATCATTGAGGTATTTCGTCCCCAGTCTTTGAGCTTAATTCAAGCAGCTGCAAACAACTTAGATATTGATGTTGAACCTACTCGCTATACTTTGGCGTTAAAACAGTGGTTAGAAGAAAAGCAATATCCCTTAGCCCTGGATAAACCACCCCCAACACCATTACCCGAAAACCTTTGGGGGGAAGAGTGGCGATTTGCTACACTCTCAGCCGGCGAACTCGCGGATGTGTTTGCACAACGACCGATACCGATTGTATCTATACCAGAGTTTTTGAAACCGATAAATCTGGGTTTAGCATCCACAGTCCCCGTTCCTGGTGTCATTATCTATGGTGGCAGAAAATCGATGTATTTGGCGCGATGGTTAGAAGAGGCACAGCCAGTAGCGTTAAATTACATAGGTGGCGAGCCAAATGGTTTAATATTAGAAGCTGGTTTAGTTGATAGATGGATTGTGGCGACCTTTGAAGATGCAGAGGTGGAAGCTGCTGCAAAAGTTTATCAACAGCGTCAACAACAAAGCCAAGGATTGCATTTTTTATTAGTCCAACCCGATGATTCTGGGATGACTTATACAGGCTTTTGGTTATTAAGGGCAGAAAAATAGTTCTAGAATTTGTTAGATAACTAATTCCTCAATTTTCTCTGTTTTTGGTTGAGAATAAGACAACATTTTTAATAACACTTCTTCAGCAACAGCTTTAACTACATTAATGCTTACCGAATTTCCTAATTGATGGTAAGCTTTATCATCATTGGGATGAAGTACAAAACTATCTGGAAAACCTTGTAATCTTGCTGCTTCACGGGGAGTTAGTCGCCGCACTCGCTGATTGTGATACACCCCTAATCTATTGGCATCACTCGCAACTAATGTTACTGAAATTTTATTTGGGTCTACGAATTTATAAACTTCAAATGAAAAATTACCCGACAAAGGTTTATATTTCCCATTAATTAGTTTAAGATATTTCTTGGCAACAAGTGAGTTTAAAACTTCTCCCAGGTTAGGATAATCACAAAAACTAGCTATTTGTTCCTGAGTTAATAATTTACCATCTTGTTCGCAACCAAATTCTTTATTCCGTCTTTTTAAGATGAATTGGTTCATCAGTGCGATTTCTTCTGCACTACATTCACCACGCAATCCTAATTCCCAAGAATGAATAGAGTTTCCTCCTCGATAATCAATTAGTCTCACCCCATGCAAGCGATTTAAATCATCGTTAAATATGCGTTTTAAAGCATTAATAAATGGTGGAGAACAATCATATTTACTACTAGGATTATCTTCTAAAATATCAGCAACAGTTACAGGTTTTTTGGTTTGATGAAATAAAGACATTTGTTGCGGATTATAAGTGTGGGAATCTTTCGGTCCCACATCTGACATTAAATCAAAGGTAAGTAGCTAGGCACAATTAAATATAAGACGCTCAAGGGCATATTCACCCTTT